>NZ_VCMY01000056.1:0-32608 GCF_005924235.1 Mycobacterium sp. DBP42 | reverse complement strand
CCTACCCCACCCCGCGCTTGCCCCCGCCGACGACTATCAGGCCTATTTCGGCTGCCCGCCCAGCTTTTTCGAACCGGTCGCCGGCTTCACCCTGCGCACCACCGACCTGCAACGGCCACTGCCCACCGATCACCTCGCCCACCAGACCGCGGTCGACTACCTCGCCGGTGTGATGGGCGAATTCGACCCGGCCGCCAGCCAACTGGTGCGCAGTCTGGTACGCCAGCTCCTACCCACCGGTGCCGTCGGCCTGACCGACATCTCCCGACACATCGGCCTGCACCCCAAGGCGCTGCAACGGCGGCTGCGCGCGGAGAACGCCACGTTCGCCGATCTGGTCGACCAGACGCGTCGCGACGTCGCACAACGCCTGCTGCTCGACACTGCTCTCGGACTCGACCAGTTGTGTCACCAACTCGGCTACGCCGAGCAGAGCGTGCTCACCCGCGCGTGCAAGCGCTGGTTCGGCACCACCCCGACGGCCTATCGCAATGCGCGGTCGACCTCGACGGCGCGGCCCTAAACAGCCCTAAACACCGGCACGCCAAGCCAAGCCACGTCCTTGCCGAGCGAACAATTCGTCGCGCACCCCCTGCCGAGCTGCTAATGTTCGGCCCGCCGGGCGATGCAATCGGCACCTGCCCACCTCGGGAAGGAGTCCCGCTGTGTCCCGCACACTGACCACCGTGCGCTACGGGGTGGTGCCCGCTGTCGCAGCGGGTGCCGTCGGAGTTGCCGTGGCCTTGTTCAGCCCGGTGACCGCGGCTGCCGAGCCGCCGCCGCGCCCGCCCAACTGCACGGCCGGAGATCTCGCCGGTATCGCCTCGGGGGTGGCGGCCGCGACGTCCACCTACTTGTGGACCCACCCCGACGTCAACGATTTCTACACCAACCTGCACGGCCGCCCGCAGGATGAGGTCCCGCAAGAAACCAAGGCCTTCTTCGACGCGAACCCGCAAGCACACGCCGACCTCGTCGGCATCCGTCAGCCGCTGACCGACTTCCGCAATCGCTGCGGAATCAAGGCCCCTGATCAGCCTTTAGGACAATGATGTTCACCTCATCGTCACGCTCACCCTGGCTCCGCGCGGCGACTGCCGCGCTCGCCTTCACCGCGTTGCCCGGCGCCATCGTTCTCGCTCCCGCCGGCACTGCCGCCGCCGACGTGTGTGCGAGTGCCGGACGCCGCATCTCGGTGGGCGGCTGCGTCAACGTCGCCGACGCCGTCGCCCCATATGTGCCGCCGCCGGCCTACTACGCCCCGCTGCCGGAAGACCCGCCACCACCGCCGCCGCCACCCCCGGGCTCGAACGTCAGCGGCTGCATCGGTTACAACGGCCGGTGGGTCCACGCCGGCGGCTGCAACTAGTCCACGCCAGGCGGCGGGCCGTGCCGTCACCGTTTTCCACATAGGGGTTGGGATCTTTGCGATCAACAGCCCCCAGGTAGAAAGCGGCGAAGGGGGGACCGCCAGACAGCCGCGACCTCAGGCGATCGCGCCCGAGTCCTTGAGTTCTTCGATTCGATCCCAATCCATGCCGAGTTCCATCAGCACGATCTCGGTGTGCTCGGAGGCCTGGGGTGCCCGGGTGGTCTCCAGCGGCTCGTGGTTGAACTGCACGGGCCCGCGCACCACCCGGAACGGCTGACCCCCGTCGGCGGCCTCGACCTCCACCACCATGTCGTTGGCGATCGCCTGCTCGTCGGTGTTCAGATCGACCAGGCTCTGGAACGGCGCCCACTGGCCCTTCATCGTCTTGAGATGTTGACGCCAGTACTCGAACGGCTTGCTGCCGATCGCCTTCGCGATCAGTTCGACGCCTTCGGTGGCATTCTCGATCAACGGGAGCACATCGGAGAACCGCGGGTCATCGGCCAGCTCGGGCAATCCCAGATGTTCGAAGGCGTCGCGGATGTAGCCCGTCGGGCTGACGATGCACAGATTGATGGTGCCGCCATCGGAGGTCCGGTAGTTGGCCATGAACGGGTTCACCGAGGTGACGTCGTCGGGCATCAGCGAGCGCATCGTCTCACCGGTCTCCATGCCCTGGGTGACGCTCGCGCCGGCCGCCCACCACGCCGTACTCAGCAGCGAGACGTCGATCTCGGCGGTTTCCCCGGTCCGCTCACGATGGAACAGCGCCGCGGAAATACCGCCGGCGATGTTCATCCCGCCGATCGAATCACCGAATGCTGGAATGCCTTGAGACAGAGCGCCATTGATCGCCTCCGGGGTGAGCGCGTGGCCAACGCCGCTGCGGGTCCAGAAGGCGGTTCCGTCGAAGCCGCCGGTATCACGCTCGGACCCCTTGTCGCCGTAGGCGCTGCCGCGGGCGTAGATGATGTTCGGGTTCACCGCCCGGATGTGCTCGACGTCGAACTTGTTCTTCTGCCGTTGGGCGGGCAGGTAATTGGTCAGAAAGACGTCAGCCGTCTTGGCGATCTCGTAGAGGACCTCTTGCCCGCCGGGCGTCGAGACGTCGATCCCGACGCTGCGCTTGCCGCGGTTGGGGTGCTCGATCAGCGGGTGGCGGTTCGGGTCGAGTTGGAACCCGCCCATGTTGATGAAGCCGCGCTGGGTGTCGCCGCGCACCGGATGCTCGACCTTGATGACGTCGGCGCCCCAGTCGGCGAGGATGGCTCCCGCCGCCGGTACGAAGGTGAATTGCGCGACCTCGAGCACCCGCACGCCCTGCATGACCTTGATCAACGCGGCTCCTAACTGTTGGACTTACGGTAAGTGTAGCGAGAGCCTGCCGGTTCCCGTCTCCCCCGCCGAATACCGTTTCGGCCAAAATCGGCGCGGGTATGCCCCCAGCGAACGGACGTTTGGAGGCCGGCGATGACCGCTACCGGAGAAGTCAACGAACGACAGGCCAGGCAGGTAGCCGAGCAGGCGCGAGAAGCCCAGTGGCATCAGCCCAGCTTCGGAAAAGAACTGTTCCTCGGCCGCTTGCGGTTGGATCTGGTCCATCCGCACCCGCGGGGTGCGGCCGACACGACGCAGCGAGGCGAGGCATTTCTGGCCAGGCTGCGGGAATTCTGTGAGACGCAGATCGACGCCGCAGTGATCGAGCGCGACGCGCAGATCCCGGACAAGGTCATCCAGGGCTTGAAGGACCTCGGCGCGTTCGGCATGAAGATCTCCGCCGAGTACGACGGTCTCGGCCTGTCGCAGGTGTACTACAACAAAGCGCTGGCATTGGTCGGCTCGGTTCACCCCGCGCTCGGCGCGCTGCTCTCGGCCCACCAGTCGATCGGTGTACCGCAACCGGTGTCGATGTTCGGAACCGCCGAGCAGAAGCGCACCTGGCTGCCCCGGTGCACACGGGAGATCAGCGCGTTCCTGCTCACCGAACCCGATGTCGGTAGTGACCCGGCCCGACTGCACGCCACCGCAACCCCCGACGGCGACGACTACCTGCTCAACGGCGTCAAGCTGTGGACCACCAACGGCGTCATCGCCGACCTGCTGGTGGTCATGGCGCAGGTGCCGCCGAGCGAGGGACACCGCGGCGGCATCACCGCATTCGTCGTCGAGGCGGATACCCCCGGCATCGTCGTAACCAACCGCAACGTGTTCATGGGATTACGCGGAATCGAGAACGGCCTGACCAAGCTGACCGACGTGCGGGTGCCCGCCGCAAACCGGATCGGGCGCGAAGGAGAGGGCCTGAAGATCGCGCTGACCACGCTCAACGTCGGACGCCTCTCATTGCCCGCGGTATGTACCGGAACATCGAAATGGTGTCTGAAGATCGCCCGGGAATGGTCCAGGGAACGGGTGCAGTGGGGCCGGCCGGTCGGCGAGCACGACGCCGTGGCCGGCAAAGTGGCGTTCATCGCGGCCACCGCCTACGGCATCGAGTCGATGGTGGAACTGGCCAGCGAGCTCGCCGATGCCGGCCGTACCGACATCCGGATCGAAGCCGCATTGGCCAAGCTCTACGGCTCGGAGATGACGTGGCTGATCGCCGACGAGCTGGTGCAGATTCGTGGCGGCCGTGGCTTCGAGACCGCCGAGTCGCTGGCCGCCCGCGGGGAACGCGGCGTGCCCGTCGAGCAGATCCTGCGCGATATGCGGATCAACCGGATCTTCGAAGGCTCCACCGAGATCATGCATCTGATGCTGGCCCGCGAGGCGGTGGACGCCCACCTGTCGGTGGCCGGCGACATCATCGACCCCGACGCCGACCTGAAACACAAGGCGAAAGCGGCGACGCAGGCCGGGAAGTTCTATGCGCGCTGGCTACCCACCCTGGTCACCGGAAAAGGGCAGCTGCCAACGTCGTTCACCGAATTCGGGCCGCTGGCCGAACACCTACGGTACGTCGAACGGGCCAGCCGAAAGCTCGCCCGCAGCACCTTCTACGGGATGTCGCGTTGGCAGGGCAAGCTGGAATACAAGCAACGTTTCCTGGGCCGGATCGTCGATATCGGGGCGGAGTTGTTCGCGATGACGGCGGCCTGCGTCCGGGCCCGCAGCGATGCACCGGACTCCGCGGTGGACCTTGCCGACGCGTTCTGTCGCCAATCCCGGGTGCGGACCGAGAGGCTGTTCACCCAGCTGTGGGACAACAGCGACGACTCAGACCGCACGCTGGCCCATGAGGTGCTCGCCGGTCGCCACACGTGGCTGGAGGACGGGATCGTCGATCCGTCGATCGAAGGACCGTGGATCGCGCAAGAGGGCGGCGACGTGACAGCGGACGTGCACCGAGTCATCCGGTGAAAAATGTCCTTGCACACGTGAACAAGCCACGGGCGCAGGCTTCCTCACAACGCGCCACGCTCGTAAGATCAATACGTTATGACGACCCCGTCAGACGCTCACAGCGGATGGGGACAGTGGCCGCATTCGATGGATGCCTTCGATCACCGTCTCACCCGCAGACAGGCGCGTCAGATGAGCCGGAGGTTCGCCGGCGTCGGTGTCGGCATCGCCGCGGCCCGCCTTCGTGAGTTATCCGCAGGCGCGCCGGCCGCCGACGCCGAACTCGCGCGGGTCGAGTTCGCCTTTGTCGCAAACGAACTCATGCGGGACGAGCGAATCGCGAAACTCTCACGCGGCAAGCAGCGCTGCACGATGTGGCTGGTGGTTGTCGTCATGGGACTGATCATGTTCAGTTCCCTGCTGTGCATGGTCGTCCTGATGTTGAGCTTGATGCAGCACTCGGCACCGTTCTGAGCGGTCCGTTCAGTCGAACGCGACGCTGAAGTACTGCGTCTCCTGGAACTCCTCGAGACCGACGCGGGCACCTTCGCGACCCAGACCGCTCTGCTTCATCCCGCCGAACGGGGTTGACGGGTCCGACACGATGCCCCGGTTGATGCCGACCATGCCGGCATCCAAGGACTCCGCGAGACGCACCGCGTCCTGCAGACGGCCCGCGTAAACGTATGCGGCCAGGCCATATTCGGTGCCGTTGGCCCACCGCAGGAGATCATCCTCGTCCTCCCACACCACAACCGGCGCGACGGGCCCGAAGATCTCGTCGGCCAGGATCGCGGCGTCCGGGGCGACCCCGGTCAGCAACGTGGGCGCGACGAACCAGCCCTCGGCCGGGGCCGGCGCCTGCGCGGCGATCACGGCACCGTCGGCCACCGCGGCCTCGATCGCGGCAGCCACGTGCTGGGCCGCGCGCGCACTGACCAAGGGGCCGACCTGCGATACCGGGTCCGACGCCGGACCCACCCGCAGTGCCGCCACCTCGGCGCCGAAACCGGCGACGAACTCGTCGGCGACCGAAGCATGCACATAGAAGCGGTTAGCCGCGGTGCAGGCCTGGCCACCACCCCGGAACTTCGCCACCATCGCGCCCGCGATGGCGGCTTCGACGTCGGCATCGGCGGTCACGACGAACGGGGCATTGCCGCCGAGTTCCATGCTCGCGTTGACGATCCGGTCGGCTGCCTGCTTGAGCAGGATCCGGCCGATACCGGTGGAACCCGTGAACGACACCTTTCGTACCCGGGCATCGCTCAGCCAGTTCTCGACCACCGCAGCGGCGTCGGTGGTGGGCACCATGTTCACCACGCCGTCGGGAACGCCTGCGGCCGACAGAATTCCGGCGATCGCCAACGCCGTCAGCGGTGTCTCGGCCGCCGGTTTGAGGACCACGGTGCAACCCGCGGCCAATGCCGGGGCGATCTTGCGGGTCGCCATCGCGGCGGGAAAGTTCCACGGCGTCACCAGTGCTGCCACCCCGACCGGCTTGTGCGTGACCAGGGTGCGGGTGCCGCCGGCGGGGCTGACACCGTAGGCGCCGTCGGTCCGCACTGCCTCCTCGGAGAACCAGCGGAAGAACTCGGCTGCGTAACCCACCTCGGCACGGGCGTCGGCCAGCGATTTGCCGTTCTCCGCGCAGATCAGGGCGGCCAGTCGGTCGGTGTCGGCGACCATGAGGTCGAATACCCGGCGCAGGATCTCACTGCGTTGCCGCGGGCTCGTCTTGGCCCAATCCCCGAATGCCCGGTGCGCGGCGTCCACCGCGGAGCGCGCATCGGCCACGCTGCCGTCGGCAACCTCGGCGATGGTCTGACCATTGGCCGGGTCGAATACCTCGAACGTCGAGGCGGCACCGCGGGCTTGTCCGTCGATCAGGATGCCGTGCTTGGCGTCCAGTTCGGCGATTGCGTTCTGCGTGTTCACAGCGTCTCCCACAGGTCGGCGGAGGTCAGCGGGTCTCGGCGAAGATGGCGGCCAGGATGTCCAGCCCCTCCTCGAGCAGGTGATCGGGCATCGACAGTGGCGGCAGGAACCGCAGCACGTTGCCGTAGGTACCGCAGGTCAGCACGACCAGTCCCTGGGCGTGGGCGGCGGCGGAGATCTGCTTGGCCAGCTCGGCATCGGGCTCGCGAGTACCCGCCGTGACCAATTCGACGGCGATCATGGCGCCGCGGCCGCGGACCTCGCCGATCCGGGCATCCTCGGCGGCAATCGCGTCGAGGCGGCCGGTCATGGTCTGCTCGATCTCCACCGCGCGGGCGAGCAATCCCTCACGCTCGATGGTGTCGATGACCGCGAGCGCGGCGGCACAGGCGAGCGGGTTGCCGCCGTAGGTGCCACCGAGGCCGCCGGCCTGCGGCGCATCCATGATCTCGGCGCGACCGGTGACCGCCGACAGCGGCAGGCCGCCCGCGATGCCCTTGGCGGTGACGATCAGATCGGGCACGACGCCGTCGTGTTCGACGGCGAACATCGCGCCGGTGCGGGCAAAGCCCGACTGCACCTCGTCGGCGACGAAAACCGCGCCCGCCTCGGTGCACCAGTTCTGCAGCGCGCGCAGGAATCCCGGTGCGGGGACGATGAATCCGCCTTCGCCCTGGATGGGTTCGATCACCACGGCCGCGACGTTGTCGGCGCCGACCTGCTTGTCGATCAGATCGAGCGCGCGGGCCGCCGCAGCGGCGCCGTCGGTCTCGCCGTCACGGAACGGGAATGAGGTGGGCACGCGGTACACCTCACCGGCGAACGGCCCGAACCCGTTCTTGTACGGCTGATTCTTGGCGGTCATCGCCATGGTCAGATTGGTGCGCCCGTGATAGGCGTGGTCGAACACCACGACGGCCTGTCGACGGGTGTGGGCACGCGCGATCTTGACGGCGTTCTCGACCGCCTCGGCGCCGGAGTTGAACAGCACGCTGCGCTTCTCGTGGTCACCGGGGGTGAGCCGGTTGAGCTCCTCGGCCACCCGCACGTAGCCCTCGTACGGGGTGACCATGAAGCAGGTGTGGGTGAACGCGGCGGCCTGCTCGGCGACGGCCTCGACGACAGCGGGTGCACTGTTGCCGACGGTGGTCACCGCGATGCCGGAACCGAAGTCGATGAGCTGGTTGCCGTCGGCGTCGATAAGGATTCCGCCGCCTGCGGCCACTACGTAGACGGGCAAGGTGGTCCCGACGCCAGCGGCCACAGCGGCGGTCTTTCGTGCCTGCATCTGCTGCGAGACCGGACCCGGGATGGAGGTGACGAGCCGGCGTTCCTGGGTGACGACTGCACCCGTGATCTCGGCGATGCTCACGTGTTCCTCCTGCTGCTGGCGGTTGTCGGACCTCACGCTAGGCAACTGCGACCACGGGCGGCAGGTCAGATGTGCACATTTAGACAGACAATATTGTGCGAAACTGACACGTATGGTTCTGGTGGCCGACGTCCTGAATGTGCGCGCGCTCGGGTTGCGCGCCATCGAGGTCTGCCGCCGCGACGCACCGGTCCGCTGGGTGGCCACGAGCGAACTCGCCGATCCGGGGCCGTTCCTCGAGGGCGGCGAGATCCTGCTGACCACCGGCCTGGAAACCGGCGACTGGCACGACGAGTGGGACGGATACGTGCGCAGGCTTGCCGAGGCCGGGGTGGCCGCGGTCGGCTTCGCCGTCGGCCTCACGCACGACGAGACGCCGGTGCCGCTCGCCGATGCCTGCCGGAGGCACCGGGTGAATCTGTTCGAGGTGCCGCGCCGCACCACCTTTGTCGCGATCAGCCGATACGTCGCGCATCTGCTGGAGGAACAGGAGTCCACCGCGACGCGCGAATCGCTGCAGACGCAGCGCAAGCTCATCTCGGCTGCGGCCAAACCGGACCCTGCCGCGGCGGTGATCAGCGCGCTGGCCGCAGCACTCGACGGGGCGACGTGCCTGATGAATCCCGACGGCCGGGTGGTGACGGGTCCGGTCGGCGCCCGCCGCAAGGAGTTCCCCCTCGACGATGTTGCCGACGATGTCAAACGCTTGCAGGCGCACGGATTGCGTTCGGCGGCCGGGCAGTCCAATCCGGCGCACTCGGTATCGGTCCACCCGATCGGGCTGCGCGGCCGGGCGTCGGCCTACCTGGCAGCGTTGATACCGGCCCGGGCATCGGAAGCGCAGCGCCAAGCCGTGACGACTGCCGTCGCGCTGCTGGGGCTCATCGACGAGCAGGATCGCAGCCGCGCGACCACCCGCCAGCACCTGCGCAGCCGCGTGTTGGAGCTGCTCACCGAAAGTGATTACCGCACTGCACAATTGGTGCTGGAGGTGGACCAGCCGACCGCCGAACTGCCGAAGCGCATCCGCTTCCTGCGGGCCACCGGAGACGAATCCGCCATGGAGAACGCGGCGGCATCCCTGGACCGGCGCGGAATCCTCGCCGGGGTCTACGCCGGTGAGTTGTGCGCGGTCATGGAACCCGCACAGGCCGAGCCGAACGGAGCCGGGCTGGCCGACGACGGACTGCAGGTCGGCGTCGGTAGCGCGGTGGCTCCCGGCGATGGCGCGGCCGGCTACCGCACAGCGGGCCTGGCGCTGGCCCAGGCCACCGACGTGTCCGGGGTGGTGGTCTGGGACCGGGTGATCGACAACGGACCCCTCGGTCTGATCGATCCCGAAAAAGCCGCGGCCTTCGCCGAATCCTGGTTGCGCGGGCTCGATTCCGAGCAGATGGAAATTCTGCGCTGCTTCCTGCGCCACCACGGCTCGCGCCTCAAGGTCGCCGAAGAACTCGGCCTGCACCGCAACACCGTGCGCAATCGCCTCGCAGCCATCGAGGCGGTGTTGCCCGGCAAGCTCGATGATCCGCAGACCCGGGTGAGCGCTTGGATCGCCCTGCAGTCTGCCCCGGAAAATCCTCAGCCCTTGAAATAGACGATCTGGTGACTGGTGGCCAGCAGGGTGGCGTCGCGACCCCACAGGTGCGCCGTCTGATCGAAGTAACCACGCGAAAACGCTTGCGCGCGTGCCGTGGCGAGCACAAAGTCTTCGCCCTGGGCGGCAAGTTGCTCGTCGTCGGCGTGAAAGTACGTCGTGATCGACACCGTCCCGGCGGGCACGAACTGCCCCTGGCGCAGGAAGACCCGCGGATAGAAGATGTCACTCACCGAGGCGAGCGCCGCGAAATCCATTGGCCGAGGCGGATTGTTGCGCACCCACAGCGTGGTGGTCGATGAGCCGGATTCCGCGCCGTCGTCGGGCATGGCGCCGTCGGCGAAACGCATGTCGTAATTGTCGAACCACACGACGCCGAAAGGCGGTGCCGACGCCACGGTGTCCTCGGGAACCGGGACCTGCGGTGGCGTCACCTCGGTGTCCGCCCAGGTGTCGCGACGCAGCCCGAAGATCGCCGTCGCGGTGGTCTTGACCTCACCGTCCTGGCTGAGTTCGACGATCCAGTGCTGATTGGACCGGTTGGTCTTGACGACCCTCGTGACGATGTCGAACTCGCCGTCGGCGATCGGCGCCACATAGTTCACTGTCAAGGCGATGGGCTGGCCGTGCCGTTGTGGATGCAGCTCGACCGCCCGCACCAGGGTGGCGGCCGTGATGCCGCCGAACGGACCGACCATGTTGGCCCACTCCGGCACGGTCCGGCCGAGCCACCGTCCGTCATCCGACGGTTCGAGTTCCAGGGCCTTGTCGAAGGGATGCACCCGGCCACAGTACCGACGCTGCTGCGCTCACTTTGCCGGCGCATAGCTGGGCCGGCCCAGGCCCAGCGCTTGCTGCGCGATCATGTTGCGGAACACCTCAAGGGTGCCGCCGTAGATGCCGGTCGGCCCCGCCAGCCGGAAGATGTACTCGGCTCCCCCGTCATCGGCGGCCCCGGCCGTCCCGACCGGCAGCGCACCGGCGGATCCGACGATGTCCATCAGGTCCGGGGACACCTCACGCATGGTTTGGGCGATCGCGACACGGCCGTACATGCCGGGGCTGCTCAGCGCGGCTTCCAACCGGGCGATGCCTCGGCCCAGCCGATAGCGAGACGCGGCATCGTCGGGGGCGACGGCCGCGACGCGGTCGACCGCTTCGGCCATCAAGTTGATGTGCTCGGTCATGGTGGCCAGCTTCTGCAGTCCGCGCGTCTCGCGCTCAAAGGTGCCGTGCTCGAGCTCGAGCGCGCCGCGCAGCACGGTCCAGCCGCCGTTCACCTCACCGACGCGGTACCGGTCACTGACCCGCACATCGCTGTAGTAGGTGATGTTCGTGCGGTCGCCGTCCACGGTGCGGATCGGCTGGATCTCGACGCCCGCGGAATCCAGCGGCACCAAGAACATCGTCAGGCTCTTGTGTTTGGGCGCGGCCGGGTCGGAGTTGGTCAGCAAGAACACGTACTGGGCGTTGTGCGCATTCGACGTGAACATCTTGGAGCCGTTGACAACCCAGCTCGATCCATCCGCTTCCCGGACGGCCCGCGTCTTGCAGGTGGCCACATCGGATCCGCCCTCGGGCTCGGTGTAACCCAGGCACAGCCGCACGCTTCCGTCCAACACGCCCGGCAACACCTCGTCGAGAAGCTCCGGTGCGGCGAACTTCTCCACCGTGTGGGCGACCATCGCGGTGGTTCCCCAGTGGAACCACGGGGTGTGGGCCCGGCCGATCTCCAGTTCCCAGATCCGGCGCCGGACGGCACTGAACCCGCCGTCGGCCTCGTCCCGGTAGTCACCCGCCAGATAACCGGCCTCACCCAGGGCCAGATGCACTGTCTCGTCGAAGTTCTCGCCGGTCTGACGGTCGCGTTCGATCACCTCGTCCGTGACGACCCGGGCCAGGAACGTCCGCAACTCATCGCGGAAGGCCAGGTCTTCCGGGGCGAGCTCGACGTGGGAGAAGTCCATCCCGACACCGTGACACTTACATGCTCATTTGTAAAGGCGACAGTCGCCGACCGACTGTCCGGGTGGCCAATTCACGCGACATCCCCGACAGAAATCGCTCACGATGGAGACCTCACAAAACTCGACCACGGAGCGTCTACAGGGTGTGAATGCCAAACCGCCGTTCGAGACCGTGGTGCGCGACCACGGCCCCACCGTCTTTCGGGTCTGTTGCGCCATCGTCGGCGCACACGACGCCGATGACGCCTGGTCGGAGACGTTCCTGGCGGCGCTGAAGACCTACCCCGACCTCCCCGCCGACACCAATTTCGAAGCCTGGCTGGTCACCGTCGCGCACCGCAAAGCCATCGACATCACCCGGACCCGGACGCGCCAACCCGTTCCGACGGACATCGTCCCGGAAACACCGACCACCCACGGCACCGGGAACTTCACCGACCTGGCCGCGGCGGTGGACCAGCTTCCGCACAAGCAGAAACACGCCGTCGCCTACCACTACCTGGCCGGCCTGCCCTACGACGAAATCGCCGAAATCCTCGGCGGCAGCGCTGCGGCCGCCCGCCGCGCCTCCAGCGACGGCATCGCCGCACTGCGCCGCACCTACCTGGCCGAGATCGGCACTCCTAGGAAGGGAGCCACCCATGAGTAACCACAGCATCACCGGTGACCTGACCCGAATCACCCAACCCGGCCCCGGCAAGTTGGCCGCACTGCACGACAGGCTCGCGGCCGCGGCCCAGCATGAGGGTCTCCTCGACATCGCCTACCGCATCGTCGACAGCCCGGTCGGGCCACTGCTGCTGGCGGCCACCGAGCAGGGCCTGGTTCGCGTCGCCTACGCCCGCGAAGACCACGACACCGTGCTGCAGCACCTCGCCGATGCGGTGAGCCCGCGCGTCCTGCACGCCCCCACCCGCCTCGACTCGGTGGCCCGGGAACTCGACGAGTACTTCGCCCGGACCCGACGCAGCTTCGACCTGCCGCTGGACTGGCGTCTCGCGGCCGGATTCCGCAGCACGGTTCTGCATCACCTGCCCGATATCGACTACGGGCAGACCGCCAGCTACGCGACCGTCGCGGCGCTGGCCGGCAGCCCCAAGGCAGTGCGCGCCGTCGGGACGGCTTGCGCGAAAAACCCTCTGCCCGTTGTCATCCCCTGCCACCGCGTGGTCCGCAGCGACGGCGCGATGGGCGGCTACCTCGGCGGCGCGGAGGCCAAGCGCCTGCTGCTCGACCTGGAGGCCGCGGCATGAGCGGCACCGACTCCTGGCAGCGGCGGGTGGACGCCACCGACTGGAGCGCCGTCGGCGACGAACTCGACACCACGGGATGCGCGTTGACCGGGCCGCTCTTGACTCCGTCGGAGGCCGCCGACATCGTCGCGCTCTACCCCGATGTGGCCCGGTTCCGCTCGACCATCGACATGAGCCGCTACCGGTTCGGCGAAGGCCAGTACCGCTACTTCCGGCAGCCCTACCCGCCGGCGGTGACCGCACTGAAGCGCGCGCTGTACCCACACCTACTGCCGATCGCCCGCATGTGGTGGACCCGGCTCGGCCGGGAGGCACCGTGGCCCGACGACTTCGACGACTGGCTGCGGCTGTGCCACGCGGCGGGTCAGACCAAGACTACGGCGATCTTGCTGAAATATGTTGCCGGCGACTGGAATGCGCTGCACCGCGACCTCTACGGCGAGTTGATCTTCCCACTGCAGGTGGTGGTCAACCTGACCCAGCCCGACGTCGACTACACCGGTGGCGAGTTCCTGCTCTACGAACAACGGCCCCGCGCGCAATCGCGCGGTACCGCCACCGTCATCCCCCACGGGCACGGACTGGTGTTCACCACCCGCGACCGACCGGCCAAGTCGGTGCGGGGATGGTCGGCGGCCCCGATCCGCCACGGTGTCTCCACCGTCCGTTCCGGGACCAGATTCACCCTGGGCCTGGTGTTCCACGACGCGGCATGACGGGCTATTGCGGCCTGCCACAACAGCATTCACATTGACTAGCCATGCTCTATGTCTAGGATCGCAGCCACATACTGGCAGCAATCCTAGACATAAGTGGCTCCAGGTCTGCCGGACCGACCGAGAGCTAGCTCGTAGGCACCGGAATGGCCGCGGTGTCGTCGTCATCCTCGTGAGGCACCCGTCGCGGTGCCGGCTTGCGGAAGTGGTTGTCCCCGCGGGGATAAACCACCTGCGGCCACCAGAACCACCGGCCCAGGAGGGTGGCGATCGACGGCATCAGCAGCGACCGCACGATGAAGGTGTCGATCAGCAGGCCGATCGCGATGGTCGAGCCCATCTGGGCCAGCACGATCAGGTTGCTCGCCATCATGCCGGCCATCGTCGCCGCGAACACCAGACCGGCCGAGGTGACCACACCGCCGGTGCCGGCCATGGACCGGATGATGCCGGTCTTGAGGCCCGCGTGGATCTCGTCCTGGAACCGGGACACCAGCAGCAGGTTGTAGTCCGATCCGACCGCCAGCAGGATGATCACCGACATCAACATGACCAACCAGTGCACCGGCATCCCGAACAGGTCCTGCCAGAGCAATACGGAGATGCCGAACGACGCGGCGATCGAGCTGCCGGCTGTCAGCACGATGGTCAACGCGGCCACCGCACTGCGCGTCAGGATGAGCATGATCATGAAAATCAGCGTCAGCGCCGACACCACCGCGATCATCAGGTCGTAGCGGGCGCCGTCGGACATGTCCTTGTACGTCGCCGCGACACCGCCGAGATAGATCTTGGCATCCGACAGTGACGACATCTTCAGGGCCTCTTGCGCGGCCTTGCGCTCGGAGTCGACTCGTGCGATCCCGTCCACCGTCGCCGGGTCGGTCTGGTGGGTGATGAACATGCGGGCGGACTTGCCGTCCGGCGACAGGAACATTTTGAGGCCGCGCTCGAAATCGGGGTTCGTAAAGGCTTCGGGGGGCAGGTAGAACAGGTCGTCGTTCTTGGCGTCGTCGAAGGCCGCACCCATCGACAGCGCGGTGTCGTTCATCGCCTGCATCTGGTCGATCAGGGCCTTCTGCGAGTTGTACGACGCCAGCGACAAGTCCCGGCTGGTTTCCATCGACGCAATGGTCTGGGGAAGCAGCGCAGTCAATTTCGGTGCGAGATCGGCCAATTCGTCGGTGTTGACCTGGACCGCCGAGGTCTTGTCGGTCAGTTCATCGATCCCGTCGAGAGCATCGAAGACCGAACGGGCCGCGGAGCACATCGGGATGTCGAAGCAGTGCGGTTCCCAGTAGAAGTAGTTGCGCATGGGCCGGAACTGATCGTCGAAGTTCGCGATGTTGTCGCGCATCTTCTTGGTGACCTCGAGCAGCTCCTGCGACTTGGCCGCCGAGTCCTGGGTGAGGTGGGTCTGTTCGAGCGAGAGCTGGTATTGCCGCTTCATGATGTCGATCGAGGTGTTGGTCGCGTCGATCATCCGAAGCTGGTCTTCGAGTTGCTTGCGCTGAAACGGCAGATTCATATTACTGGTCTGCCCCGAGATACTGGTCTGAAACGGAATCGAGCTGTGCTGGATGGGGATTCCCAGCGGCCGGGTGATGCTCTGCACCATCGCGATACCGTCGGCGTGCATCACATTGCTCGAAATCTTGTTCAGCACAAGCATGTCGGCGGGATTGCGCATGTCATGGGTGGACTCGACCAACAGGATGTCGGGGTTCATCCTGGCCTGGGAGAAGTGCCGGTCGGCAGCGGCGAAACCGACGTTCACCGGGGCGTCATCGGGCAGGTAGTACCGGTCGTTGTAGGCCGGCTTGTACCCGGGGATGGCCACCACCCCGATCAGCACGATGAACAGACTGGCCACGAAAATCGGTGCGGGCCAGCGCACCACCGCGGTGCCGACTTTGCGCCAGAACTTGCTCTGCGGGGGTCGCTTGGACTCGTACAGCCCGACCCGGCTGCCGAGGTAGAGCACCGCCGGGCCGAGCGTGACCGAGATGACAACGACCACGACCATGCCGATCGCGACGGGGGCACCCATGGTCGAGAAGTAGGGCAGTCGCGCGAAGCTGAGGCAGTAGGTCGCTCCGGCGATGGTCAGACCGGAACCCACGATGACGGGCGCAACCGATTTGAAGGTCGCGTAGTAGGAGTCATCGCGGTCCAGGCCCATGCCGCGGTCTTCGCGATACCGGCCGAAGATGAAGATGCCGTAGTCGGTGGCAGCGGCGATCGCCAGCATGGTCAGGATGTTGCCCGCGAAGGTGGTCAACCCGAACACATCGTGCATCGCCAGCACGGACACCACGCCGCGGGCGGTCAGCAGTGCCAGGAACGTCAGGAACAACTGGATCAGCGTGGTCCTGATCGAGCGATAGACCACCAGCAGCATGACCGCGATGGCGACCAGGGTGATCAGGGTGATCTCGGCCAGGCTCGCGTTGCCGATGACGTGCATATCGTTGGTCAGTGCGGCAGGCCCGGCAACGTGCGCCTGCACCCCCGGCGGAGCCTTCGTCTCCTCGATGACCTTGCGGACGGCTTCGACGCCCTCGTTGGCGAGCGTCATGCCTTGCTCGCCGGCGAGGTTGATCATCACGTACGACGCTTTGCCGTCGGCGCTCTGCGCGCCGGCCGCGGTCAGCGTGTCACCCCAGAAGTCCTGGATGTGCTGGATGTGCTCGGGATCCTGCTGCAGTTTGTGGATGATCTCGTCGTAGTACTGGTGCGCGTCCGGACCCAGCGGCTGCTGGCCCTCGATGATGACCATGATCGTGCTGTTGGAGTTGAACTCCTTGAAGTTGGCGCCCATCAACTTCATCGCCTGCATCGACGGGGCGTCCTCGGGCGCCATCGGTGCGGCGTGCAGTTCCCCGACGACCTCGAGTTGCGGGGCGATCACGTTCACCACGACCGCGATCGCGATCCAGATCAGGATGATCGGCCACGCCAGAATGCGGAGCAGGTGCGGGAAGACAGGCCGCTTCGGCTTGCCGGTGGACTCGGGCGAGGTGGCGGATGTGGTCATGCGGACTTCACCAGGCAGTAGGTCTGGGCGTTGACACCATCGGCGGATTGCTCCTCGCGGACTGTGCCGTTGACGGTGACACGGCACCCGATGTGGTCGCCGCTGTTTTCACTGTCGCTGCGCGCCATGAGGTTCGCGCTGACGGTCGGCAACGTGGTGGACAAGGTGACAGACCAGGGCAGCGGGGCGTTGACCGAGTGCACATTGGCGTCCGGATCGAAATAGCTGATGTCGGCGGAGGTTCCGGGCGGTCCGTACACCTCGTACAAGACCACCTTGGGGTTGAACTGGACGATCTCGATGCCTGCGCCGGCGTTCGCGTTGAGATCTTCGGAGCCGAATACCCGGTGTAGTCGTGAGACCACCAGGCCAGACACGGCGAGTACGACCACCAACACCAACGGGATCCACGCATGTTTCAACGCACGACGAACAGCCCGACGAGGACTCACCGATACCTCCCGACGATTACCCGAACCCGCCTCCGGCGATCGACGAATTAGTTCGAATAACTATGTACAGCGGGATGGAACTTTACACGCCCCGGCCGGACCCACAACCGCAGACCGCGTTTCTGTGAACTTGCTGTTCGATTCCTGCACACCGCCTTTGGTGGACAGTCGGGCAGCGCTCCTAGGCCGCTGTACCGTCGCGCGACGGGCGAACGAGATAGCCACGGGCAACTGCCATTTCGACCAGGCGCGAACGCAAAGCACGACGGCCCCGGTGCAGCCGGGACATCACCGTCCCCACCGGAATCTGCAGGATCTCAGCGATCTCCTTGTAGCGGAATCCCGCAACGTCGGCGTAGTACACGACCACGCCCTGCGATTCCGGCAACGCCCGCATGGCCTGACGCACGTCGTCATCACCCATCGATTCCAGCGCGGCGAGTTCGGCCGAGACCACACCGAGCGGGAACCGCTGCGCCACGTCCGCCAGCTGCGCATCCGTGAGTTCGTCCGCGAAGACCTCCTGCGGGCGACGCTGCGCAGTGCGGTACGAGTTGATCCACGTGTTGGTCAGGATCCGGAACAGCCAGGCCCGGATGTTGGTGCCGTCGCGGTAGGTGTGAAAACTGCTGTACGCCTTGGTCATTGTCTCCTGGACGAGATCCTCGGCATCAGCCGCGTTGCGGGTGTACCGACGCGCGGCGGCGTAAAGCTGGTCCACCAACGGCAACGCGTCACGCTCGAATCGTTCGCCGCGACATTCGTCAGAACTCATCTGCACACCAGTGCTCATCGGCATGGCCCCCGCTCCTGCCACTGCTCATATCGCTTGCCTCAGACACTCACCAGCCGAAGCTATCCGTCGACGAACCCCAGACCCAGGGGGATAACCCCCAGGTTCCAAGCGGTTTTCCAGGCCGCAGTGGTCACGTCGATCTGTCATGTACGCAGCATGACACCTCAACCCAAGTTGAGGTCAAACCATTTTTCGGCACCAATGTCATTGCGGCTGTTGCCGTTCAACATCTGGCAATTGACCGCAAAGAAGATCGCCCCGACCGCGTTGGGCGATACGCCGGGAAACTGGGCCGCTGCCGCCTTAGGCTCATCGGTTATGAATCGAGTGGATCGCTTCTTCGAGATCTCGACGCGTGGTTCGACGGTCCTGTCCGAGATCCGTGGAGGCGTGGTCACCTTCATCGCGATGGCCTACATCATCGTGCTGAACCCCGTCGTCCTCTCCGCCACCGCCGACGTCGACGGAAACAAGCTCCAGTTCGCACAGGTCTCAGCCACCACATGTCTGGCGGCAGGCGTGATGACCATCCTGTTCGGCATCATCGCCCGGTTGCCGTTCGCGTTCGCCGCCGGTCTGGGCATCAACTCATTTCTTGCCACCACCGTGGTGGGCACGGTCACCTGGCCCGAGGCCATGGGCCTGGTGGTCATCGACGGTCTCATCATCGTGGCGCTGGCGGCCAGCGGGTTCCGCCGTCTGGTGTTCGACGCCGTCCCGATGCAACTCAAGCTGGCAATCACCGCGGGCATCGGACTGTTCATTCTCTTCATCGGACTGGTCGACGCCGGGTTCGTCGGCTCGACCGGCGTGCCCTCACCACCGGTCGGGCTCGGCACCGGCGGCGTCGGCTCGATCGACACGGTGCCGACGGTGGTCTTCGTATTCACCCTCCTGGTCACCGGCATCTTGGTGGCCCGCAAAGTCCGTGGCGGCATTCTGATCGGTTTGGTGACGGGCACCGTAGTCGCCGTGATCGTCGAGGCGATCTGGCACCTGGGTTCGGCGCAGGAAAAGCACGGCGGTTGGGGTCTGTCGGTGCCAACCCTGTCCGGCTCACCGTTCGCGCTGCCCGACCTGTCTCTCGTCGGGGAAGTCAGCCTCGGCGCCTTCAGCCGGATCGGGGCACTGGCCGCGATCATGGTGGTGTTCACGTTGGTGTTCGCCAATTTCTTCGACGCCATGGGGACCATGACGGGGCTGTCCCGGGAAGCCGGATTGTCCGACGCCCAGGGCAGTTTCCCGCGGCTGAAGTCGGCCTTGATCGTCGAAGGCGCGGGCGCAGTCGTCGGCGGCTCCTCGTCGGCATCGTCGAACACCGTCTTCATCGAATCCGGCGCCGGCATCGAGGAAGGCTCGCGCACCGGGTTCGCCAACCTCATCACCGGCGTGCTGTTTCTGGCGGCCATGTTCGTTGCCCCGCTGGCCTCGATCGTTCCCACCGAGGTCGCCGCGGCAGCCCTGGTGATCGTCGGCGCCATGATGGTCTCGCAGCTGCGACACATCGATCTCTCGGAGTTCTCGGTGGCCCTGCCCGTGGTGCTCACCGTGGCCACGATGGCGTTCAGCTACTCGATCGCCAACGGCATCGGTGTCGGCTTCGTGGCCTGGGCCGTGCTGCGGTCGGCTGCGGGAAAGGCCCGCGAGGTCAGCCCGCTGCTGTGGATCGTGGCCGCCGGCTTCATCCTCTACTTCGCCCGCGGCTGGATTGAATCGCTCATCGGGATGTGACTGCCGGTAGCCTTCTCAGTCATGGAGAGGACCCGCCGGTGAGCGCTGGCCTGTTAGGTTTGCTCGACGACGTTGCCGCACTGGCCCGGCTGGCGGCAGCATCGATCGACGACATCGGTGCGGCCACGGGCCGAGCCACCGCCAAGGCCGCCGGCGTCGTGATCGACGACACCGCGGTGACACCGCAATATGTCCACGGCATCGCCGCCGATCGCGAGCTTCCGGTGGTCAAGCGCATTGCGATCGGCTCGCTGCGCAACAAGATCCTGTTCATCCTGCCCGCGGCGCTGTTGCTCAGCCAGTTCGCGCCTGGGTTGCTGACCCCGATCCTGATGCTCGGTGCCACCTACCTCTGTTTCGAAGGCGCCGAGAAGGTCTGGGGCCGCTTCCTCGGTCACGGTGCACACGACTCCCATGGTGCGCCCGCAGCCGCAATCGGCGGCGATGCCGAGAAGTACATGATCACCGGCGCGATCCGCACCGACTTCATCCTGTCCGCCGAAATCATGGTGATCGCCCTCAACGAAGTGGCCGATCAGACTTTCTGGCCCCGTCTGATCATTCTGGTGATCGTCGCGCTCGTGATCACCGCCGCGGTCTATGGCGTGGTGGCCGGCATCGTGAAGATGGATGACATCGGTGTGCTGCTGGCCCAGCGTTCATCGAAGGTGGCCCAGACGATCGGCCGCGGCCTGGTCGCCGGGATGCCCAAGCTGCTCTCGGCGCTGTCGACGGTCGGCACAGTGGCCATGCTCTGGGTCGGCGGGCACATCCTGCTGGTCGGCACCGACACCCTCGGCTGGCACACCCTCTACGGCCTGGTCCACCACGCCGAAGAGGCCGTGCATCACGCCGTGGGCGACACGTTTGGCGGCGTGCTGGCCTGGGTGACCAACACCGTCGCATCGGCGGTCATCGGCCTGGTGGTCGGGACCGTTGTGGTGGGGATCATGCATGTGCTGCCGTTCGGCAAGAAGGGCGAGCACAACGCAGCTGCGTGACGTTTGTTCAGCGCCGATTTCCCCTGCGGGGCCGCAATTCTCAGCGAGGCAGCAGCCGCAGAGGGAGAAACCCGCCGCGGGCGCGAAATGCGCCGGCGCAAAGACTTTTTAGGTCAATGTCTTTCAACGTGCCATACTGGGCGTGGACGCGTTTCGTACGTCCGGTTTGAACAATGAGAGAAGCAGAATATGGCACAGGGAACTGTGAAATGGTTTAACGGCGAAAAGGGCTTCGGCTTCATCGCCCCTGACGGCGGCGCCCCCGACGTCTTCGTCCACTACTCCGAGATCACCGGCGGTGGTTTCCGGTCGCTGGAAGAAAATCAGCGCGTCGAGTTCGAGATCACCCAGGGAGCCAAGGGCCCCCAGGCAGTAGGAGTCACCGCGGTCTAAACCGCGCTAAAACCTGATCATGGGCTGGTACGGATTAATTTCGTACCAGCCCATTTTGCATTTCACACCGGTGCTTCCGTCGGGTCCTTCAGATGCCCGAGCCAGCGCGCAGATTCGAGTTGCGCGACACGCAGTACACGATCAGCGGTGTCATATGCCGGTGTACGTCGTTCCGCTTCCCCCACCGGCATCGCCGCAGCGCAACGCATCACCAGAGCACCGAGACCAACGGACGTCTTGGACGGAACGACAAGAAGTTTCACGCATACGTCCCGGCCCGCCACCATCATCAAACGGGGGCGACTCAGCTTCATCCCGGTCGGCCCCCGAGTGCCGGGCACGATCGAGTCCAAGTCGAGCTGCCCCTCGGCCGCCGACCAATTCACTCGAATGTCAACGACTTCCCCGAGCGATCGATGAAGGACTCCGACGAGATCGGGCAGCTCGTTTGCCACCGACCCGGTGTGCGGCCACCACGCTCCGTCGATATCGGAGCCCAAATGCCGGGCGAGGGCGAGCCGGACCGGACTGGCCATCCGTCGCGTCCCGTTGAGGCCGTTCACGATGACTGCGCATCGGCGCGGGGAGCGAGTCGATCCGTCGGTCGATCCGAGAAAACCAGCGTCTCTGCCGGTTCAGCCGACAGCACGCCGGCCGGAGCAGAATCGTGCTGCTCGCGGTGTGAAAACAGTTCGGACGTTTCCATGAAGAGTGTCCTTGAGAGGTGCGGGACTACCGCACTGGTATGGATTACCGAGCGATTGTGAATCACTGGCTGACCGCCGCCATCGAAGTCATCCGCCCATCGCGGCTGGCACTCGGATGTATCCGGTCTAGATACAAATCTACACCCGGTGGCCCCTCGCGCCTTGGACCCGGTGTCAAACCAGCGGCCGCCCGAGCCGGTACCGGGCTCGAACGTCCCATAGCAATGCCCGGAATCCCAACTGCGACAGCCAGAGCGGCTTGCGTCGCTCGCGTGCGACGTGCTGTGCCACATAACCGTCGAACCAGTGCTGATCCTCATCCGTCCACGGCACCCGCATGGCTTGGCGGAACGCCGGCGGGAGGTACCCGACGGTGCGACGATATTTGACCGGCCCGAACCGCTTCTGAATCAGCGGGTGCGCATAGCCGAAGTTGGCGATGCCGAGCAGAAATCCCCGCACCTCATCGCTGACCTGGACCTTCGCCACCTGGTCATCCCAGTAGCGAGTGAACGCATCACGATCCGGCGGCCACATCTCGGCCGGCATTTGCAGCGTCGTGCCGCATACCTTCCCCTGCTGGTAGAACTCCTCACGCTCGGCACCGGCAAGCGGCCCGTGGACGCGTTGATAGATGTCCTCCCAGCCGAAGAACAGGCAAGCCGCGACCCACAGCTGCAGGTCGGGGTCCATCGCGTTGTACTGCACCGGACTATCCCCGGCAGAACGAACCTGCGCGTGTTGGCCGTTGACCGCCTGGCGGTATCGGCGACGGTCCTCGGCGTTTCCGAATACTGCGACAGCCAGGTATGAGGCCGTGGTGCGCGCCCGTTTGATCGGATGGCGGTCCAGGCGGCCGCCCTCCACCTTGCTACGGGCCACCCCATAGCCGACCGCCGGGTTGGCCAACTGCATGATCACGTTAGCGGTGCTCATGGTCTGCCCCATGGACAACAGCGACCTGGCAAAGAACCGGCAGTCGAGCTCGTCCATCTCGCTGCGAGACAGCCGCTGTGCGCTCGGCCCCATACCCGCCCCCCATCTGGAAACCTATGTTCGCAGATTATGGTGGCGCACGTAATGTGAAATCGCAACGTCACCCGTCAGATGAGCGCACCGCAGGCAGGATCAACGTATCGATGACGTCCCGGATGAACTTCGCGTCGATGCTCTGCCCGCTGATCACCCGCATCAGAGACATTCCGGTCATCACGTCGGCGACCAGCGACCAGTCCCGGTCGCGTGACAGCTCACCGCGAGCGGCGGCCTGCTGCAGGATGGCGTTGACCACCCGCCTGCCTTTGAGCAGCATCAGATCATCGAGGGCCGAGGCAAGATGCGGATCGTGCGTGGCCTCGACCGCGGCCTGCAATACCAGGTCGTAGGAAAAATGCTCTTCGTCGTTGCGCACCGCACGGCGTACGAGTTCGTCGAAATCGCCTTCCAGACTGCCGGTGTCGGGCGCATCGTCATCGAGCAGGTCGGGCCGCCAGTACACCAGTGCGTCGGTGATCAGCGCGGCCTTCGACGACCACCGGCGATAGATCGCGGCCTTACCGACACCGGCGCGTGCGGCGATGTCGTTCATGTTGGTGTTGACGTAACCGTTCTCCGCCAAGGCCGCCAGCGCCGCGTCGAGGATGGCCGCGTCCCGCGATCGATCCAGCCGACCGTCGGTACGCCGGCGCAGCTTCGACTCTGCGTCCGGCGCATCCTCACGGCCGGTCATCACGGTCACTCCGTAGTCGCCGATATCGGTGCCGTGGCGTCAGCGTCATCGCCCGCCGCCTTTCGTTCGCGGGCCAGGCGGCCCCGCCTGGTGATCTCAAAGGTGTTGAGCGGCCACCAGAACCAGCGTCCCAGCGCCGCGGCGATGGACGGGGTCATGAACGAGCGCACGATCAACGTGTCGACGACCAGACCTATACCGATGGTGGTACCGAGCTGCCCGATCACGCGCAGGTCGCTGACGATCATCGACGCCATGGTGAAGGCGAACACCAGCCCGGCCGCGGTGACGACACGACCGGTGGCACCGACAGCCCGGATGATGCCGGTGTTGAGCCCGGCGTAGATCTCCTCCCGGAGTCGCGACACCACAAGCAGGTTGTAGTCGGAACCGACGGCCAGCAGGATCACCATCGACAACGGGATCACGATCCACTGCACGCCGAGGCCCAGGATGTCCTGCCACAGCAACACCGAAAGGCCGCACGCGGTCCCCAGAGAAGCGGCCACGGTGCCGACGATCACCAATGCCGCCACCACACTTCGGGTGATGATCAACATGATCGAGAAGATCAGGATCATCGACGCGATGATCGCGATCATCAAGTCGGTTTTCACCCCGTCCTGCATGTCGGCATACATCGAGGCGGTACCGGCCAGTGACACCTTCGCGTTGGCCAGCGGGGTGCCCTTGACCGCGTCGGCGACAACGCCTTTGAGGTCGCGAACGTGCGAGATGCCCTCCACCGAGGCGGGGTCACCCTGGTGGGTGATGATGTAGCGGACCGCGTGACCGTCCGGTGAGACGAACATCTTCAGCCCCCGTTCGAAGTCGGGGTTGTCGAACACATCAGGCGGCAGGTAGAAGAAGTCGTCGTTCTTGGCCTGATCGAAGTACAAACCGATCTCGGTGGCACCCTTGGCCAGTTCCTGCTGCTGAGCCTGGGTACCGGCCATGGTGCTGTGCGTGGCGATCATGAAATCGCGCATCCGCGACATCGAATCGATCGTCGAACGCAGCACCGGCAACATCTGCGGCATCAGCTGATCCATGCGGTCCATATCGATTGTGAGACCTTGCATTTCGTCAGTGAGTTTGTCGATGCCGTCGAGGGTGTCGAAGATCGACCGCATCGACTGGCAGACCGGGATGTCGAAGCAGTGCGGCTCCCAGTACAGGTAGTTGCGCAGCGGGCGGAAGAAATCATCGAAATCGGCCAGGTTGTCCCGCATCTCCTTGGTGGCTTCCACCATCTCGTGAGTCCGGCCCACCATGCTGTGGGTGGTGTCGTTCAGCTCCGACATCAGCGTGTACATACGCTCCATGCTGGCGACGGTCTGGCTCATCTCGTCGGCCTGCTCGAGCATTTGCGCCGAGTTGTCGTTGTTGAACTTCGCGCCCTGCAGCGTGGCGGCGTTCTGCGCCCCGAGCAGGAACGGGATGGAGCTGTGCTCGATCGGCGACCCCAACGGGCGGGTGATGGTCTGCACCCGCTCGATGCCGCGCATGTGGACCACCCCCTTGGCGACCCGGTCGATGACGAGCATGTCGGCCGGGTTGCGCAGGTCGTGATCGGCCTCGAGCATCAAAAGTTCCGGGTTCATCCGGGCCTGCGAGAAGTGCCGGTCGGCGACGCCCATGGCCAAGTTGGCAGGCATGTCGGCCGGGGTGAACTTCTGGTCGTTGTACTGCGGCACATACGTCAGCAGGCTGACGAAGCCGATCACGGCAATCAGGCTGGTGACAAAGATGATCGGGATCGGCCAGCGCACCACCGACGTACCGACCTTGCGCCATCCCCTGGTCGAAAGCTCCCGTTTCGGGTCGAGCAACCCGACCTTGGACGCGACGGTCAGCACAGCCGGGGCCAAGCTCAGTGCGGCGGCGATGATCACCAGGATGGCGATGGCGCACGGCAGACCCATCGTCTGGAAGTACGGCAGCGTCGTCATGGTGAGGCACATGCACGCACCCGCGATGGTCAACCCCGAGCCCAGGATGACGTGCGAAACACCGTGATACGCGACGTAGAACGCGTCGTCCTTCTCCAGGCCCTTGGACCGCTCCTCGTGATATCGGCCCAACAGGAAGATCACGTAGTCGGTTCCAGCCGCCAGGGACAGCATCGTCACCATGCTCACCGCGTACGGGGTCAGGCCGATGATGTTCACATACCCGGCCGCCGCCGTAATACCCTGCGCAGCAAAGAGCTCCAGGCCAATGACGACCATCGACACCAACATCGTCACGATGGACCGGTAGATGAACAGCAGCATCACGATGATGACGGCGACCGACACCAACTCCATGGTCGCCATGCTTTGATGCCCGGCCACCTGGGTGTCTGCGTTGAGCACGGTATTGCCGGCAACGTGGGCCTTGATGCCCGGCGGCGCAGGCACCGATGCGACGATGTCCCGTACCGCGGCCACCGACTCATGGCTGGCACTGGTGCCCTGCGAACCGTTGAGGAAGATCTGCACATACGCCGACTTGCCGTCGACGCTCTGCGAACCGGCGGCGGTCAGCGGATCGCTCCAGAAATCCTGGATGTTCTGGACGTGTTCGTGATCGGTCTCGAGCTTGTCGATGATCTGGTCGTAGAACTTGTGCGCCTCGTCGCCGAGCTTGTCGTCGCCCTCGAGCACCACCATCGCCGAAGAGTCGGAGTCGTACTGCTGGAACACCTTGCCGATGTTCAACATCCCCTGATATGACGGCGAATTCGTCGGGCTCAACGGAACTTGCCGCATCTCGGCGACCGCGTCGAGCGACGGTACAAGGGTGCCCAGGGCCACCACGACGAGCACCCAGAACACGATGATCGGCAGCGAGAAGATCCGGACCATGTGGCCCAGGAACGGGCGGTGCGGCTTCGAGTGCGCGTTGCTCATACGGATTTCACCAAGCAGTAGATGAACGGTTTGACTGTGTCTGTACTCGTCCGGTCGTCACGGACCTCGCCATCGACCGTCACCCGGCACCGCAGATCGCTCACGTCACGATCGCCCTGGGCCATGATGTTGGCCGACATCGACGGCAGCGTCGTCACGATCGTGAACGACCAAGGCAGCGTGGTGTTTTCGATGAGATGCGGTTGACCGTTCTCGTCGAGGTAGTTGAGGTTGGCGGTTCCGCCGGAGCCGGTGACCTCGTAGGTGATGTGTTTGGGATTGAAGTTCGCTGTGATACCGGAGCCGTCTGCCGCCCGCGGTTCGTGGTGGTTGGACTCACGAATCCGCACGATCGCGTATGCGCCCAGAGCGACGACCACCACCAAAGTGAGCGGTATCCACGCTTTCTTGAGCAACCGGAACACAGTTGCGCCTCCCCGACCTGACCCTATGCAACAAATTGACCCAGACGGAACTCAAGTTCCGCCTAAGAGGATGCTGAGCACCTTACTCGAGCCGGTTCTCGGCGACGACCCGGCGTCTATTTGGCCAGGAAGCGCTCGAGGCCGGCGATCACGATGTCGAGGGTGAAGTCGAAGTCTTGAGCTGAGGTGGCGGCGGCGCTGCGGTCGGCGACCACGCCACTGAGCAGCGGGAAGTCACTGGAAGGCAGATCTTTCAGGGCCCGCACCACCTCGGGTGTCTGATGGTGCAGTCGGGACCCCGCCGACCCCAGCACGTCGTGCGCGGCCGACATGGCGAGCCCGGACACCAGGGTGAGCGCCCGCCCGGCGTCGTCGGTAGCGAAACCGCCGTCGGTCAGGGCCTGCAGCACCTGTTCCGCCAACGCGAGGCTGGCCGCCCCGCTCGTCCCGCGCAACCGGAAGCTCGTGGCCGTCACACCCAGTTTGAGCACACCCTGACGGATGGCGTTGCCGTAGGCCCGCAGGACCTCCTGCCAACTCGCCCCCTCCGGCAACTTGATCGAGCGCAACTCGGTCTCGAACAGATCGGCCACCACCAACTCGAGCAAGCCGTCGCGGTCGCCGACGTAGTAGTGCAGCGTGGTGCGGTCCACCCCGAGAGCGTCGGCCACCGCCTGCATCGTCAACGCGCCCGGCGCCATGGCGCGCGCCGCGGCCACGATCTGCTCCTGATCGATGCGCGGAGGCCGGCCCCGCCCCCGGCGCGGCGCGTTTCCGGTGGCCACGCCGGCAATCCTAATCGCTCGCAGGCCGGTCGATGCACCACTCTTCCTTTTTTCTCACGGTCGTGGAAAACTATCCCGAAACCGAGCAAGGGAGCTGCCGCATGTCACAAACCTCTCCATACCGGGTCGTCCAGTGGACGACGGGGAACGTCGGGAAGAGTTCGGTTGCGGCCATCGCCCGAAACCCGAACCTGGAACTGATCGGCTGCTACGCGTGGTCACCGGACAAGGCCGGCAAGGACGTCGGCGAACTGGCCGGCATCGAGCCTCTCGGGGTCAGCGCCACCAACGACATGCAGGCACTGCTCGCCCTCAAACCCGACGTCGTGGTCTACAACCCGATGTGGATCGACGTCGACGAGCTCGTCGAAATCCTTTCGGCCGGAGTCAATGTCGTTGCGACGGCCTCTTTCATCACCGGACACAACCAGGGTGAGGGCCGCGACCGGATCGCCGAGGCGTGCCGCAAGGGCGGTGCGACCATGTTCGGATCGGGGATCAGCCCAGGCTATGTGAACCAGCTCGCGATCGTGGCCGCCGGCATCTGCGACCGCGTGGACAAGGTCACGGTCAACGAGGCCGCCGACACCACGTTCTACGACTCACCCGAAACCGAGAAGCCGGTCGGGTTCGGGCAGCCCATCGACCATCCCGATCTCCAGGCCATGACCGCCCACGGCACCGGGGTGTTCGGCGAGGCCGTGCGCATGATCGGTGACGCGCTCGGTATCGAATTCGACGAAGTCCGCTGCGACGCCGAATACGCCCAGACCACAGAGGATCTCGACCTTGGCTCCTGGACCATCCCGGCCGGCGGGGTGGCGGGGGTTTTCGTCAGCTGGAAGGGAATTGTCGGGGATACCACCCGCGTCGAGCTCACGCTGCGCTGGCGCAAAGGCCAGACTCTTCAGCCGGATTGGCAGATCGATCAGGACGGCTGGGTCATCGAGGTGGCCGGCCGGCCGACGGTGACCATGAAGGTCGGCTTCCTGCCGCCGCCGGACTTCGAGGCCACCACGCTCGAGGAGTTCATGGTGCTCGGACACATCATGACCGCCACTCCCCCGATCAACGCGATCCCCGCGGTGGTCAATGCCGCGCCCGGCATCGTCACTTACAACGATCTGCCGCTGATCCTGCCACGGGGAGTGGTACCTGCGAGTTAGCGTCCAGCCATTCGCGGTCGGCCTACCGGTGGGGGATTTCTGATGCACGTGTCTGGATGGGTGGGCGCCGGTGTGCTGACCGCCGGGGTATCGGCGGCATTGCTCGCCGGCGCCGCCTCCGCCGGCGCCGAGACCGACGGTGGCTCGGATCCCGGCCCGGCAAAGACTTCATCGGCCGGCGCCGAAAAGGCAAGCGGCACCACATCCTCCGTGCGGACTCGCGCCAAGCCGCGTGTCAAGCACAGTGGTCGTCCGGCCACCACGGCCGCCACAGCCTCACGTCTCCGAAGTTCCGTCGAGGACGCCGTCGATAAGGCCGCCGGGAGGACCGTCGCGAAAGCGAAGGTCGAGAAAGCGAAGGGCGTCCCGGCGTCTCGGCATCGACTCCCCGCGCTACGCAGCGAGGCCCGCACACAGGTCGATGAACGTCTGACACCACAGACCAAAAAGGTGGAGGAGCGTCGCGCGTCTACCGTCGACGCCCCGACGGTCGACGCTCCGGTGGCTGATCCTCCGACGGTTGATCCTCCGACGGTTGATGCCCGCGATCCACTGGCCGCGATCTCGCAGCTGGCTTCTCGCGTGTCCGAGGCGGTGGGCTCGGTGGTCTTCAATGCAATCGGCGCCGTGATTCAAGCCGCCGACGGCCCGCCCGTGGTGCCACTCGGGTTGCGCGATTCGGTTGAGGTGAGCAGCTCGACGCTGGTTGTCTCCCCGGGCAACGAGGTCGCCGCTGACTGGTACTTCCCGACGGACGGCGAACCGGACCGGCTGATCTACCTGCAGCACGGATTCATCGCCACCGGCCCGATGTACAGCTACACGGCGTCCTATCTGGCCGACCGAACCAACAGCGTCGTCGTGGTCACCACGGTCACCTCCAACCCATACGCCGAGGGCGGCATGTGGCTCGGTGGGGACAACATGCACAAGGCTGTCGCCGAGCTCTTCCTAGATTCTGATCGAGATGCGTTGAACGCCAGCATGACAACTGCCTCGCTGAAAGCCGGCCGGGAGCCTTACCCGGTGCCGCAGCAGTTCGTGCTGGTCGGGCACTCGCTCGGCGGGGGCTTCGCGCCCGGGGTCGCCGGGTACTACGCCGAGGGGTTGGTGGCCCGCCGGGCCGACGGCCAGGATGCTCCCAACGATCTGGCCGGAGTGGTGTTGCTGGACGGGGTTCCACCCTCGGGCACGTTGCCGAACGCGATGGAGCGCCTCGCGCAACTAGAGGCCAGCAACGGCAACGACCCCGCCGATTATGTGCCGGTCTACGAGATCGGCGCACCGTCGAACGCGTTCAACTCGACGAGCACGGTGAACGAGGATCTCTCGGCCGCCAGGCCAGGAAAGTTCAACGGAGTCGTCGTCGACGGTGGCGTCCATATGGATTCCATGCTCGGCGGCAACCCGCTGATCCAGGCCGCGGCCTACCTCGTTGCCGGCATCCCACAACCACAGAATCCGCCGGCCGTGCAGTGGCTGATGGCCGGTTGGGTCAACGACATGTTCGACGGCAACATCGATCCCACCACCGGCCGCTGCCTGAGTGACTGCCATGGCATCTACGGCGAGCCGGGCGATGCGCTCGACATCGATGGCGACCGGGGTGACGCCACCGCAGAGGTGATCGACTCCGGTCCGCCACCGAACGAAACCCTGTGGAATGCAATCCGATTCATTCCGTCCCCGGCGACATCCATCCCTGGTTCGGTGCTGTCACGGTGGGTGTAGCGCTCACCGGAAAGTTGACCGAGTTGGCGATGAAGCACATCCGGTGGGCTTCATGATGCAGCTCGGTGGCCTCCCCGACACGCTCCACATCGGTGACGGTGACCTGCGGTCGTAGCGTGACATCGGTGAAAATGCCGCTGCCCTCGGCATTTTCGCTCATCGTGCCCTGCGGCCGGTCGCTGTAGGCCGTGACGGCGATGCCCGCTTTTGCGCAAAGTGCCAGATACCAGAGCATGTGGCACTGGGACAGGCTGACCACGAGCAGTTCCTCGGGATTCCACCGCTGCGCGTCTCCACGGAAGGCTGGATCAGCGCTGCCCGGGATCGCCGGCTTCCCGGGTGTCTCGACACCGCTCACCTCATGGTCACGCGCGTAATCGCGGTAGCCGCTGGTCCCCGAACCGGTGTTGCCGGTCCAGGTCACCTCGACCTCGTATCGATGCGTCCGGTTGGCCATGGCGCGAAGATACCAACCAGGGAAGACGTTCCTGTCGAACCACCATTGACACGTTGGCACAGATAGCTAGACTTTGTGTCATGTCCATTGGCAGCCCGGCCGACACAGACGTGGCGCGGCCGCACGTACTGGCAGATTTCCGCAAGCACTCGGGCAGCATCCTCGGAGGCGCCTTCGGTGCAGCGGCATTCGATGAGGTGGCCCTGGTACCGGTGGCCGCCGCCGTCGACCGCAGCGGCCGGTTCGAACGCAACTTTCTCGATCGAGGAGTGCGCAGCGGATTCTCCGCATCCCTGGCGATCTGGGGCGACGCCGAGGACCGTGAGACCGAGGGGCGCCGCCTACAGACCATGCACCGCGACGTCCGCGGGCACGGCAAGGACGACTTCGCCGAAGTCCGATACAGCGCGCTGAACCCGCAGTTGTGGAACTGGATCGCCATCAGCGGAATCTTCGTCGTCCTGCACTCGTTCACCCCGGCAACCGGCATCACGATGAACGCCGCGGAACAAGAGGCGGCCTATGCCCAGCTGCTGGAGGCGTTCCGCTCGATCGAGTTGCCCGGCGCTTCGGCGAAACTCCCGCAGACGTACGCCGAAGCGATCCGGTACTACGACGACATGGTGGAAAACGAGTTGCAGGGCAACCCATTCCTGAGCCGCGTCACTACCGGACTCACCCAGCTACCGTTGCCGACCCTACTGCTGCCCGCCCCGATTCGCCTGGCACTGACACCGTCCTGGATGGCAGTCCGGCCGATCGCCGGCCGCGTCATCAAAGTGTGTTCGTTCGGCATCCTGCATCCGGGAATCCGGGAGATGACCGGGTTCCGCTGGCAGTCCCGGCACGATCGGGAGTTCGCCGTGTACACCCGGTTGCTTCAACTGGCCTGGCGGGTGCTGCCCGACCGGTTGCTGCTGGTTCCGCTGGCCTACAACCGGCTGCAATACGAGAAGCTGGTGCGTCTGCACCGGTCGGTGGCGCTGGATTCGTTCGCACCGCTGGGATGTCCGGCAGCGGGCTGACACACTGGTATCGATGCCGCGCAGCAACGCCAGCCAATCCGAGCAGGAAGACGCCATCCTCAAGGCCGCCGCCGAGGAGGTGTCGCTCGTCGGGCTGGGTCGGGCCAGCCTGGAGGTCATCGCCAAGCAGGCCGGCGTCAGCCGTCGGACGCTGTACCGTCGCTTCCCCACCCGCGACGCGTTGATCACCGAACTCGGCCGACGCACCTTCGACTCGGCCATGCACCGGTTGCGCACCGTGGCAATCGATTCGGGCCCCGGTGACGCGGCGGTGGCGGCGTTCTGCGAAGGGCTGCGACTGCTGACCACCGAACCCGTGATGCGCCGGTTCCTGCGCCTGGACACCGACTTCACCGCGGTCGCCGGCGCCTACGACCAAGCCCCGGCTTTTCTGCACCATGCCTCCTCGGCAATGGCCAAGGCACTTCGTGCGGCCGGCGCGACCATGCCCGACGCCGAACTGCTGGCCGTGTCCGAATTGCACATCCGACTCGCGGTGTCGCTGGCCCAGATGCCCAGCCCGCTACTGGACGTCACCGACGATGCCGCGATCCGTGACTACGCACGCAAACACTTGGCGCCGCTGGTGCACTAGCCCGGATTTTTCACGGAATGTTGCGTGTGGGGTGTGTAGGTAAGCGAAAGTGCCTGTCCTGCAAGGGATAATTGGACTTCTCTAGGGTTCAATCGTCCTGACGGGAAGGCACTTCGCGGGTGAAGAA
>NZ_VCMY01000055.1:0-35712 GCF_005924235.1 Mycobacterium sp. DBP42 | reverse complement strand
TGTCGATCATCAAGCAATACATCGACGGACAAGCCCGACCACCTTGAACGCCGGGCTACGCCCGCCGACAAACGGGATGGGCTCACCCCGGACTGAAGTCCGAGGCTTGCGCCCAAGAATCCGGTCAGCTGGGCGCGGGCACCATCGCCAACTGGCGCGTCTGCACGATGATCCGGCCCTCGCAGTCGACCACGATGTGATCCTCGTCGAACCAATCCTGGCCGATCTGAACCGAGGTGCACATCACCCGCAGCCAGCCATCGGCCGGCAAGGCCCGCAGATAGGCCGTCAGCTGGACCGTGGGCGCCCAACCGGTGCGTTCCACGGCAAAGGTGACCGGGGCCGACACATCGCCGCACAGCAGCGCGAACAGCACGTCGGGAGCGACGCCCTTCGGACGCACCCAGTACTCGAAAACCGGGGGGCCACCGTCGGTGCGCGGGCCCATCGTGTGCAGCGCAGGCCGGATGTCACAGCCGTGCGCCAGGTGCACGACGTGCTCCATCGGATGCCCAGGGCCGATCGGCTCCAGCCCGGGCGGCGGCTCCGGCGTCATCAACGGGATCACCGGGTTGAACGACAACAGCGGGGGCACATGATGCTCGGGCTCGCCGAGGGTGACCGAGGCGGTCACCGCAGTGCGGTCGCCCTGGCGCAGCTCCACATCCACCAGGCCGATCCGGCGTCCGCGCTTACGCACCGTCGTGACCACCTGCATCGGTCCGGGATCCGGCGCCCACAGGAAGTTGCCGGACACTGCCAGCGGTTGCGCCGACGTGCCCAGCTCGGTGCGCGCCGCATTGGCGCACAACGCCAGCATCGCGCCGCCGTGCACCTTGGGCCCGATCGTCCAGTGCTCGTTGAGCTCACCTTGATAGACGCCGTCACCGGCCGGTGTCAGCGCCATGGCATCGGTGAACAGGGTGGAGCCGGTCATGTGCGGTCCTTCTGCAGGAGTGGTCAGGGCTCAGATTCGGCGCCTCAGCGCAACAGGTGTGTGCGGGCGAACTGCAGCGACTCGGCCAGCAGCGCCTCGCGCTCGGCGGCGGTCTTGGCCGCCGACGTGGTGACCTCCAGCACGACGTGGCCCGAGAAATCGCTCGCGGCCAACATCTGGCACACCTCGGCGGCCGGCTGTGTGCCGCGGCCGGGAACCAGGTGCTCGTCGGTGGACGCGCCCTTGCCGTCCGCCAAGTGCAGGTGCACCAGGCCGTCGCCCATGCGCCGGGCCATGTCCAGGGCGTCGGTGCCCGCCGTGGCGGTGTGGCTCAGGTCGAGCGTGTAGTGCGCGTGATTGCCGTCCAGCGGGTCGTAGGACGGTGCGAACGCGGAAATACCCGGGCCGGGCCCGCCGCCGCGCTTACGCATGCGCTCGATGGACGTGCCGCCCGCACCGAAGAACCGGTCGGCCCGAAAAGGGAACATGTTCTCCACCGCCACCAGCACCTCGCTGTCGGCCTCCAGTTGCGCGACCTGATCGCTGAAACCCTCGGCGTAGCGGCGCTGCCAGCGGAACGGCGGATGCACGACGACGGTCTGTGCGCCGAGTTGTTCGGCGGCGCGCACGCTGCGTTCCAGTTTCGGGATCGGGTTGGCGCCCCAGACCCGCTGCGAGATCAGCAGACAGGGCGCGTGCACCGACAGCACCGGCACCCCGTAGTGAGCGGACAAGGCCGCAACAGCCTCGACGGACTGGCTGACCGATTCGGCCCACACCATCAGCTCGACACCGTCGTAACCGAGCCTGGCGGCGTATTCGAACGCGGCCTCGGTCCTCAGCGGATAGACCGAAGCGGTGGACAGGCCGATCTTGATGGCTGGGCGCACAACCCAATTGTGTACTGGAGTATCAACTCGCCTGCAGCAGCGCCAACGGCCCGAAGGTCACCAGCGCCCCGACCGCCACGGCGGTCAGTGTGCTGCCGATGTCCTCGGTCTTGCGCACCACCCGCACGCCTCCGGCCAGGCCGAGGATCACCAGCACGCCGAGCACGAGCGCGACGATGGTGTTCCACTTCCACAGCTGATCGAAGGCGACGAACAGGCCGGCACCGAAAGCCACCGCGATCACGCACTGACCGACGATCCACAGCCCTCGCACCAGCGGCGAGCTGGGCCCGGTTTCCTCGTCGTACTCGTCGTACTCGTCGTGCTCGTCGAAGGCATCGGCCTCGCGGGCCCCCTCGGACAGCTCGTCGTCGAGTTCGTCGACACCGCCGCGGGGACGGCGCCGAGCGTCGTCGACATCCGAGTCACCGCCGAACAGCGTCCCGATCGAACCGTAGGAACGGTCCCCGTACTCGTCGTCGTAGTCGTCGTATGCGGCGTCATCGGTGTCCACCGCGTCGATGTCGTGGACGTCGGCTTCGACCAACGCGTCGGCCGGCTCGTCCTCGTCGAGGTCGTAGAGCGGATCAGGGCTCATGCGCTCGGCGCCGGTGCCCGACGGTTGGTAGTCGCGCGCCGGGCGCTTGTACGGCGCGCGGCGCGGGCGAGGCCGAAACTCGACGGGTTCCGGGTCGGCGTCGCGCGCGGCCAGATGCGCGTCGTAGTCGTCCTCGGCCTCGGTGCGCACCTCTTCGGGCTCGGCCGGCCTGGCGGGCGGCTCGACCCGAGCCGGGCGCGACCCACCGTTGCGGACCCGGGGCTCGTCGCGCCGCGGTTCCGGCGGCGCCTGCGGTTCGTCCAGGATCGGTGCCACGACGGCGGTATCGACCAGTGGGTCAGCGGCGGGAACCGACGCCTCGTGGGGTTCGAACTCGATGTCATCGGTGATGATCGGGATTTCGCCGGTGAGTTCGGCGACGGTCACCGCGTCGCTGTTTCCGCGACGACGCCGACGACGACCGCCGACCGGGGGTGCCCCGATCGTCCCGTTCTTCGCCAGCAACTCCGCTACCGAGATCGGTCGGGTGCCGGATGGGTTGTTCTCTGGTCCTGTCATACCTATGTTGCCTTTGGGGCTAGCTGTCCTTAACGTCCGGCGTCCCGCGCCGACGTCTCTACCAAGGCTGTGCCGTCGGCCTCGCTGTCGAGTTTCCGCAGAATCAACCCTTCCCGCAACGCCCAGGGGCAAATGTCGACGGAATCGATCTCCAGTGCTCGCATACTAGCTTCAGCTACCAAAGCACCGGCCACGATCTGTGGTGCCCGCTCGGCACTCACCCCTTCCAGCTCGGCACGGTCAGCCGCTGTCATCCTAGAGATGAAAGCTATGAGCTGTCTTAATCCAGCCGCGGTGAGGGTTCGCTTCACCCGCGGGCCCGCCCCCGACGGCGCTGCCCCGGTCAGTCGGGCCAGCGACCGAAACGTCTTCGACGTCGCCACCGCCAGGTCCGGATTTCCGGAGCGGCGCATCGTCGCACCGGCATCGGCGAGTTCGTTGGCCAGCCAGTCCCTCAGCATCGCGACCCGGCGCCGCCCAGGTGGGTCCTCGGCCAACCATTCCCTGGTCAGCCGGCCTGCGCCCAGCGGCAGCGACAGCGCCACCTCGGGCTCTTCGTCCACCCCGCTCGACAGCTCCAGCGATCCGCCGCCGATGTCGATGTTGATGATCCGGCCTGCGCTCCAGCCGTACCAGCGGCGCACCGCCAGAAAGGTCAGCCGCGACTCGTCGACACCGCTGAGCACACCGAGGGACACCCCCGTCTCGGCCCGCACTCTTGCCAGCACTTCCTCAGAGTTGGTGGCGTCGCGCACCGCGGAGGTGGCAAACGCCATCAATTCGGCACATCCCGAGCTGGTGGCGATTTTGGCGAACTCGTCAACGGTGGCCACCAAGCTGTCCGCCCCCTTGCGGGTCAGCTTGCCCGAGCCGTCGATCGCCTCGGCCAGCCGCAAGGCCGCCTTCGTGGAGCTCATCGGGGTCGGGTGCCCGCCACGGCGCGCATCCACCACCAGGAGGTGAACCGTGTTACTACCGACATCGAGCACGCCTAACCGCACCGCACCAACCTAACCGCAGCCGACCAGCGCTTCGTGGCCGGACCTCCCGCAACCCGCGGCAGCGGCGGACGCGGGTTGTGGCATGCCCCACCGCGCGTCGTACCGCGGTTGGGAAATGCGTTCCGCCATATGCGAGTACCGTTTGCGCCGTGACAGATGTGCATCCCGGCGAAGTCGAACTCGACTTTGCCCGCGAATGGGTGGAGTTCTATGACCCGGAGGACGCGACACATCTGATCGCGGCCGACATGACGTGGCTGCTGTCCCGCTGGACGTGTGTGTTCGGCACGCCGGCCTGCAAGGGCACCGTCGAGGGCCGCCCCGACGACGGCTGCTGTTCGCATGGCGCGTTCCTTTCTGACGACGACGACCGGGCCCGGCTCGACGACGCCGTCAAGCAACTGACCGATGAGGACTGGCAGTTCCGGGACAAGGGGTTGGGCCGCAAGGGCTACCTGGAAGACGACGAATACGACGGCAAGCCCAACCTGCGGACCCGAAAGCACAAGGGCGCCTGCATCTTCCTGAACCGTCCCGGCTTCCCGGGCGGGATCGGGTGCGCGCTGCACAGCAAGGCCCTCAAGCTCGGCGTCGAACCGCTGACCATGAAGCCCGACGTGTGCTGGCAGTTGCCGATCCGGCGCAGCCAGGAATGGATCACCCGGCCCGACGACACCCAGGTCCTGCGGACCGTCATCACCGAGTACGACCGTCGCGGCTGGGGCGAAGGAGGCGCGGACCTGCATTGGTACTGCACCGGCGACCCGGCCGCCCATGTGGGTGCCCGCCCGGTGTTCGAGTCCTACGCCCCCGAGCTCATCGCGGTGCTCGGCGAGAAGGCTTACGCCGAGTTGGCCGCGATGTGCCGGCGCCGCAGCGCCCTGGGCCTGGTGGCCGTGCACCCGGCGACCCGCGCGGCCGAGTGACCCGGCGGCTCAGCCCTCCAGCTTGTAGCCCAGGCCCCGCACGGTGACCAGGTGCACCGGGTTGGCCGGGTCGGACTCGATCTTCGACCGCAACCGCTTGACATGCACGTCAAGGGTTTTGGTGTCGCCCACATAGTCGGCGCCCCACACCCGGTCGATCAGCTGACCACGGGTGAGCACCCGGCCACTGTTGCGCATCAGGTACTCCAGCAGGTCGAACTCCTTGAGCGGCAACGTGATCTGCTCCCCGTTGACGCTGACGACATGCCGTTCGACATCCATCCGCACCGGGCCGGCCTCGAGCACGCCGTCGCCGATACCGGGGTCGTCGGTGTCGGCGCCGCGCCGCAGCACCGCCCGGATCCGCGCGATCAGCTCGCGGGCCGAATACGGCTTGGTGACATAGTCATCGGCGCCCAACTCGAGGCCGACGACCTTGTCGATCTCGCTGTCGCGCGCGGTCACCATGATCACGGGCACGCTGGACCGCGCACGCAGTTGCTTACAGACGTCGGTACCGCTCATCCCCGGCAGCATCAGGTCCAGCAGGACGATATCGGCGCCGGAGCGCTCGAACTCGGCCAGTGCGGAGGGACCATCGGCCACCACGGTGGCCTCGAAGCCTTCCTTGCGGAGCAGGAATGCCAGGGGATCGGCCAGCGACTCCTCGTCCTCAACGATCAACACGCTGGTCATCGGTCTCGCTAATCCTCTCGGTCGTCTGAGCCACTCTTGGGCTCATCGGTTTCGGGAAAGGCCGGGATCGACAACGTGAACGTCGACCCGGTGCCCGGCTGACTCCACAGCCGGATGGTTCCGTTGTGGTTGGCGGCCACGTGTTTGACGATCGCCAGGCCCAGCCCGGTGCCGCCGGTGGCGCGCGACCGGGCCTTGTCGACCCGGAAGAACCGCTCGAAGACCCGCTCCTGATCGGCCTTGGCGATTCCGATACCGCGGTCGGTGACCGCGATCTCGACACTGCCGCCCCGCCGGCGCCGGCTGACGGATATGCCGGATCCGTTGGGCGAGTATGCAATTGCGTTGGACACCAGGTTGGCGACGGCGGTGACGAGCAGGGTCTGATCACCCAGAACGCGGTAGCCGGTCGGTGCGTCGGTGGTGATGGAGATGTCGGCTTTGTCGGCGGCCACCTTGTGCCGTGACAGCGCCTCGGACACCACGGTGTCGACGTCGACGGCGCCCAGGTCCGGCAGCCGCTCGGCGCCCTGCAGCCGGGACAGTTCGATCAGCTCTCCGACCATGTCGGCCAGCCGCAGCGATTCGGCGACCATCTTGTCGGAGAACCGGCGCACCATGTCCGAATCGTCGGCGGAGGCCTGCAGCGCCTCGGCCAGCACCCGCATGGCACCCACCGGGGTCTTGAGCTCGTGGCTGACGTTGGCCACGAAGTCCCGCCGGGTCGCTTCCATCCTGGCGTGCTCGGACTGATCGTCGGCGTAGACGACGGCGAACCGGCGGTCCTCGTCGGACAGCAACCGCACCCAGCCGCGCACCGAGATGCCCGAGCGTCCCGGGTGCGGAAGCTTGCGCGGCGACAGGTCGACGTCGATGGGCTGGCCGGTGGCGAACACCTGCTCAACGGCCCGCCAGGCCCGGTCGTCGAGAAGCCGGTCGCGCACGACGCCCAGCTCGGTGGCCCGGTCGTTGGCGTAGACGACGTCGTTGAACGTGTCGACCACGACGATGCCGTTGGGGGATGCGGAGACGATGTGCTGCAGCATCTGCGACACCGTCATACCCGCCTCATCGGCTTCGCGACGCTGCCGCCTGGCCATGAGGCGGGGTACGACTGCGGCGGCCACACCCGCACCGACGATCAGCGCGAGCAACGACACGACCGCCGTCAGCAGTAACGCCGACACCAAGCTCACGCGAAAATCGTACGCACCCGGTGAACGTCATCCCAGCAGCGTGCGGCCAAAACGGGACAAGTCACACCGACAAATACAGGAGTTCGGCTGTCGTTAACCCCCGGTAACCTGCCGTTTGCCGGCAGGCCCGAGTGTCCAGCGAACTATTTCTTGGCGCCCTGCGCGGCGACCGCGGCAGCCCCGGCAGCGGCTGCCTCCGGGTCGAGGTACTCACCACCGGCGACCAGGGGCTTGAGGTTGTCGTCGAGTTCGTAGCGCAGCGGGATACCGGTCGGGATGTTCAGGCCGACGACCTCCTCATCCGACATTCCGTCGAGGTATTTGACCAGCGCGCGCAGCGAGTTGCCGTGGGCGGCGATCAGTACAGTCTTGCCGGCCCGCAGGTCGGGCACGATCGTGTTCTCGTAGTACGGCACGAAGCGCGTCACCACGTCCTTGAGGCATTCGGTCAGCGGGCCGCCGCCGATGTCGGCGTAGCGCGGGTCGGCGTCCTGGCTGAACTCACTGCCCTTCTCGATGGGCGGCGGCGGGGTGTCATAGCTACGCCGCCATGCCATGAACTGCTCTTCGCCGTACTTCTCCTTGGTGGCGGCCTTGTCCAGGCCCTGCAACGCGCCGTAATGCCGCTCGTTGAGCCGCCAGTCGCGGTGCACCGGGATCCAGTGCCGGTCGGCGGCGTCCAGGGCGAGGTTGGCGGTGGTGATCGCGCGGCGCAGCAGCGAGGTGTACACCACGTCGGGCAGCACGTCCTGCTCGACCAGCAGCTTGCCGCCACGCACCGCCTCGGTGCGGCCCTTCTCGGTGAGGTCGACGTCGACCCATCCGGTGAACAGGTTCTTCTGGTTCCAGTCGCTCTCACCGTGGCGGAGCAGGATCAGCGTCGGCATTGGTTGGTTTGTCCTCCTCGCGTGCGGGCCAGACGATCTTCTCACGGACGCTCAGTCGTCGATGAGGTGCTCGAAAGCTTCGAGGTTCTTCAACGACTCGCCGCGGGAAACCCGCCACTCCCACTCTTTCTGGATCGACGAGCGGAACCCCAGCTCCAGCAAGGTGTTGAAATCGGAGTCGACGGCTTCGAGCACCTGGCCCAGCACCCGGTCGATCTCCTCGGCGGTGACCGAGTGCAGGGCCATCCGGCCGACGAGGTAGATGTCGCCGACGTTGTCGAGGGTGTAGGCGACGCCGTAGAGCCTGCGGTTGCGCTTGAGCAGGAACCGGTAGACGCCTTCGAAGTTCTCGTCGGGCTTGCGGCACACGAAGGCCTCGACCCGCACCGAGTGCTCGCCGATGCTCAGGATGGTGTTGGTCTTGAGCTTGCGCTCCCCCGGCAGCTCGACCACGATGCCGGGCAGTCCGCCGTGGGCGCCCTTGTGGTGCTGGTAGACCAGCTCGTGCTCGTCGAGGGTGTCGGTGATGGTCTTTGCCACGTCGCTCATGTCCGCACCCCCCGACGCAGGGCGAACCGCCGCCCGGGCCTGCGGCCCGACGGCCTGCGGTGGCGGGACCGGTAATCGCTCATCGCATGGCCGTAGCTGGTGAGCAGGGCGTCGACGGTGTGGCCCCAGGAGAACTGCGCGGCGTGAGCGGCGGCGGCCACGCTCAGCGGGCCGGGATCGCGCTGCAGCACGTCGTCGATCGCGGCCGCCCAGTCGTCGACGTCATGGCCGTTCACCAGGGCTCCGCTGACCCCGTCGGCAACCGCGACCGGCAGCCCGCCGACGGCTGCCGCCACCACCGGCGTGCCGCAGGCCTGGGCTTCGATGGCGACCAGACCGAAGGATTCGGAGTAGCTGGGCACCGCGACCAGATCGGCGGCGCGGTACACGTTGACCAGTTGTTCGCGAGATTGTGGAGGCAGGAACGTCACGCGATCGGTGATACCCAGTTCGTCGGCCAGCCGAATCAGGGTGTCGGGTTCGGCCAGGCCACTGCCGGACGGCCCGCCGGCCACCAGCACCCGGACCCCGGGCAGTTTGGCCGCGGCACGCAACAACACGTCGGGCGCCTTGAGCGGCTGGATCCGGCCCACGAACGCGACCACCTGCTCGCGGGGTTCGATCCCGAGCACCGCCCGCGCCGCATCCCGGGACCCGGGGGTGAAGGCGTCCAGATCGACCCCCGGATGCACCACGTCGATCCGCGTCGGATCGGCATGGTGAAGTGAAACCAGTTGCTGTGCTTCATGTTCGGTGTTGACGATGAGACGGTCGGCCTCGTCGACCACCTGCTGCTCCCCCACCGCGCGCAGCGGTGGCTCGGGCGAGTCACCCGCGGCCAGGGAGGCGTTCTTCACCGCGGCCAGGGTGTGCGCGGTGTGCACCAGCGGCACCGCCCAGCGGTCGGAGGCCAGCCAGCCGACCTGACCCGACAGCCAGTAGTGCGAGTGCACGACGTCGTAGTAGCCGGGCTCATGGGTCGCCTCCGCGCGCAACACCCCCGCGGTGAAGGCGCACAGCTGGGTGGGCAGGTCGTATTTGTCCAGGCCCTCGAACGGCCCGGCCACCACGTTGCGCACCAGCACCCCCGGCGCCACCGGCACCACCGGGGCGTCCGACGACGAGGTGGCCCTGGTGAAAACCTCCACCTCGACACCGCGACGGGCCAGCTGCAGCGCCGTCTGCAGCACATAGACATTCATCCCGCCCGCATCGCCGGTACCCGGCTGCGCCAGCGGCGAGGTGTGTACGGATAACACCGCAACGCGGTGCGGGATCTCGAGGTCCGTGGCTAGACGCACACAGACATGTCTACACCGCGGCGGATCGACGGGTTTGAGCGCGCCGCATGGCACCGATCGGATCGGCGTACAGGCCGCCCAGCGAAACGATGCCGGCACTGGCCTCCTGGACCCGGTTGCCGAAGACCGTCAGCCGGATATCGCGGTGTCCCAGCACCGACCGTCGGGTGACGGCGTCCTCCACGACCGGCAGGCCCTCGGGGTATTCGGTGAAGGCCTGCCCGCCGAGCACCAGATCATCGGGGTTGAGCAGGTCACGAAGCAGCGCGACGGCCTCACCGAGCACCCGGGCCCGGTCCGCCAGCAGCTCGACCGCCTGGCCGTTGCCCTGCCGGGCCGCGCGCAGCACCGCCGACAGCGTTGACGACGGGCCCTCGGCCGGGATGATCCGCAGCCTGCGGGCCGCGTTGAGCACCGCTTCGTCACTCACGGTGGATTCCAATTGCCCTGAGCCACCGAGCAGTTCGGAACGAGCGGGCAGGCCGGCGATGGTGCCGGGCCCGCTGGCCGGGGAGTGCACACGGCCGCCGATGGACAGTGCGTAGCCGACGGTCTCCCGGGCGTACACATAGAGGCTGGTCCGGGCCGGGGCACCGACGGCCTCCGGTGCCCGACGCGGTCCGCCCAGTAGCAGTTCGGCGCCGGCCATCGCGTCGACGTGCGAGGCCACCGACACCGGCAGTCCGAGGGCTTCGGCGAGCACCGGGCCCACCGGGGCGTCGGCCCAGCCGAGCCGCGGGTGATCGAGATACCCGGTGGCGCTGTCGACGACGCCACCGGCGGCGACCCCGACCCACAACGGGCGGCGGCGGTGCCAGCGGCTCAGGTAGCGGCGGGCACTGGAGGCCAGCGCGGCCAGCGCCGCGCCCTGCGGTCCCGACGGGGTCGGCGTCTCGACCACGTCGAGGGTGCGACCGAACAGGTCGGCAGCCACGATGCTGGTGGCGCGCGCACCGATGTGGATTCCGAGCGTGAGATAGGGCTCATGGTTGACCTCGACGGGCACGCGGGGCCGTCCGATGGCCCCCGACACCGCCAGATCGGCCCGCTCCCGCAGGACGCCGGCGTCGAGTAGCGCGGTGACCTGACGGTTGACGGTCGCGATGCTCAGCTGCGTGAGCTGGGCGATGACGTCACGGGCGACGGGGCCGCGGCTGCGGACCGCACCGAACACCGATGCCGCGGCGGCGTCGGGCACCTTGAGCGAGGGCGCGACGATGTGCAGGAGCCGCGACTGCGGATAGCGCGAGGCTGCGGGCGGCGTGCGGGACAGGTTGCCGGATGAGGCGGCACGGGTGGAGGCGCGGCGAGCATCGGCGATGACGGTGGTCACGGGAATGGTCCTTACTGATTGTCGGCTGGTGGGCAGAGGCCACACCTGACGACTCAGCAGGACGGGAGAACGGTGTCCGGGGTCGCCTCAGGCGCGGCGGGGTGCGCAACAACAACACGCACGCCGCGCGAGGCGGGACTGGAGGTTTCCGGACACATCAAGAACCTAGCACGCCATCTAGTGTTGGACAGGTGACGACATCTCAGGCAGACACAAAGGTGGCAGTGGTGACCGGCGCCAGCGCCGGAATCGGCGCTGCCACCGCGAAATCCCTTGCCGCCTTGGGCTTTCAGGTTATCTGCGTGGCCCGCCGGGCGGACCGGATCCAGGCCCTGGCCGATGAGATCGGCGGCACGGCGATCGTGGCCGATGTCACCGATCAGGCTGCCGTCGACGCCATGGCGGCCCAGTTGGACCGCGTGGACGTGCTGGTGAACAACGCCGGCGGGGCCCGCGGACTGGAGCCGGTCGCCGACGCCGACATCGACCACTGGCGCTGGATGTGGGAGTCCAACGTGCTGGGCACCCTGCGCGTCACCCGCGCGCTGCTGCCCAAGCTCATCGACTCCGGCGACGGGCTGATCATCACCGTCACCTCGATCGCCGCCGTCGAGATCTACGACAACGGGGCGGGCTACACCTCGGCCAAACACGCCCAGGGCGTCCTGCACCGCACCCTGCGCAGCGAGTTGCTCGGAAAACCCGTGCGGCTCACCGAGGTTGCGCCCGGGATGGTGCAGACCGACTTCTCGCTGAACCGCTTCGACGGAGACGAGCAGCGAGCCGAGAAAGTCTACGAGGGGGTCACGCCGCTGGTGGCCGAGGACATCGCCGAGGTGATCGGTTTCGTCGCCTCCCGCCCGTCTCACGTCGACCTCGACCTGATCGTGATCAGGCCTCGTGACCAGGTCAGCGGGGCCACCGGTTCACGCTTCAACCGTCAGGTGTGATGCGCCGAGGTATCCCCGTCATCCGCAGCTCGCCGATTTCGACACCACGGCTGCGCTTCTTCTATCGTCACGACCCTTGTGTCGAAAACGGCGACCGATGGGCCGCACGACGTCGCTTTCGGCGCAGGAATCAGCCACCCGGCTCGGGACGTGGCGGTGTGGTGGTCGTCGGCGTGCCCGAAAGGGTGGGCGCATCCGTCGGCGTCGCCGGCGCGCTGGCCGGCAGGTTCGACGGGGAATCCTCCGAGGACAGCGCCGACATGGACTTCCACTCGCTCCAGTCCACCGCCCAGTCCCAGATGTCGCCATCGGCGTAGGACAGCTGGATCCGGGTACCGGTCACCTCGACCGGGTCGCCGTACATCGCGCTGTTGAAGTACTGCTGCGAATTCTCCAGGTTCAAGTTGATGCAGCCATTGGTCACGTTCGTATTGCCTTGTGAGCCAATGCTGTTGGGGTTGCAGTGGATGAACTCGCCGTTGTTGGAGATCCGCACCGCGAACCGTTCGTGCACATTGCTGTAGCCGGCGGCGGGGTTGGTCATCCAGAAGTCCTCGTACTTCTCGGTGACCACGTGGACGCCGCTGCGCGTGACGTTGCGGTCCAGATCGCCCTCGCCGTAGCTGCACGGGAAGTCCATGATCACCGCACCGGATCCGTCGAGCACCTGGATCCGGTGGCTGGATGCCTCGGCCTTGACCACCTGGCGCCGGCCGATCTCGATGTCGAGCGTGGAGTCGGCCGCTCCGTAGGCGCCATCGCCGAAGCTGACGCCGTACAGCGGCGCCTTGACGCTGATCTTCGTCCCGGCCGGGAAGTACTCCCGGGAGCGCCAGTGCACGCGCGATCCGCCGGCTTCATCGGGCAACCAGGCCCAGCTGCCCTCGACCGGAGGCGTGGTGGTGACCTGCAGGGCCTTCTCGATGGTCGCGCGGTACTGATCGTCGATCGCGGCGTCGAACTGCAGGATGATCGGCGCGGCGACGCCGACCACCTGGCCGTCGGCGAGCTGGAACTGACCGTTGACCTGCTTCTGTGGGGCGACGGTGGTGAACTTGCCCTGCACCGGTTCGGCCTTGCCGTCCTTGCCCACCACCGAGCCCGCCCACGTGTAGGTGGATTCGTAGCCGAGGGGTTCGGTGACAGTGAACGCGGTGCGGTCGCTGTTGAATTTGCCCGCGACCACCTTGCCGCTGGCGTTGGTCAGGCTGACGCGCTGGAACGAGCCGTTCTCGACCTTGACTCCGACGGGCGCCGTCGGCAGCACATCCTCGGCGTCGGCGGCGGGCTCGTAACTGACCGTCGGAGCTGCGGGTTCCTCGGCCGCAGGCGCGGAGATGGGTGATTCACCCGAGCAGGCAGCCAACAAGCCGGCTCCCACTCCGACGGTCAACACCGTCAGGGCACGACGCCGATTGAACAACGGCGCATCGGCCTCTATATCACCGGCAGGGCTCACGTGGATCTAGGGTACTGATAGATCGCACCCAATCAGAATCGGCTCGGGCTGCAAAGCGATGCCGAAGCGGTCCAAAACACCCGCCTGCACCGCCCTGGCCAGGGCAATCACGTCGGCACTGTTCGCCTCGCCACGATTGGTCAATGCCAGCGCATGCTTGGTGGAAAGCCGCGCGGGGGCGCCGTCTCCGGGGTACCCCTTGCCGAATCCGGCGTGCTCGACGAGCCAGCCGGCGGCCAGCTTCACCCCGTCAGGGGCGGGGTAGTGCGGCACCGGCGCGGCCTGCGGCCCCGCGGCCGCCCGGAACGTGGCCTGCACCCGCTCGAACTCGGCCTGTGACACCACCGGGTTGGTGAAGAACGATCCGACGCTCCAGGTGTCGTGGTCGTGCTCGTCGAGCACCATGCCTTTGCCCGCACGCAGCTGCAGCACGGCCTGGCGAACCCGCAGCGGGTCGGCACGCTCCCCCGGTTCGACCCCCAGCGCATTGGCCAGTTCGCGGTAGCGCAATGGTGCGCTACGGCCGGTGTCGTCCAGGGTGAACTCCACTTCGAGCACGATCACGGCATCGGAGTGTTTGAGGATGCTGGTGCGGTAGCCGAACCTGAGTTCTTCCGGTGCGGCCCAGCGGACTTCACCGGTGCGGCGGTCGAGCAGCCGCACCCGGCTGATGGTGTCGGCGACCTCGGCCCCGTAGGCCCCCACGTTCTGCACCGGGGTGGCCCCGGCCGATCCCGGTATCCCCGAAAGACATTCGAGCCCGCCCAGCCCGTGCTGCAGGGACGCCACCACGACATCGTCGAACACCGCGCCGGCCTCGGCGCGCAGCAGCTTTCCCTCGACCGTGACGGCGGTGTTGGCCACGCGCACCACGGTGAGGTCGGGCATCGTGTCGGCCAGGTCGTCGGCCAGCACCACATTCGACCCACCGGCGAGCACCAGGATCGGCTCGGCCACGGCGCCCAGGACGTCGACGAGCTGGTCGGTGCTGGTGCAGGTGAGCACCCGCGGCGCCACCGGACCGACCCGCAGCGTGGTCAGCGGCGCCAGCGCAACCGCCTCGGCAACTGCGACACCGGCAACATACGAACTGACCACGGCCCGTAACGGTAGCCTGACCAGCTATGCCGCGATCATTCGACATGGCCAGCGACTACGAGGGCAGCGTCGAACAGATCCATCGCGCATTCGCCGACGAACGGTATTGGCGGGCCCGGCTTGCCGATTCCGGGGCCGACGAAACCACGCTGGACGCCCTGAACGTGACCGCCGACGGCGGTATCGACGCGGTCACCGCACAGATCCTGCGCGCAGACCGGCTGCCCGGGCTGGTGTCGCAGTTTCACCGCGGCGATCTGAGAATCCGGCGCCAGGAGCACTGGCAGCCGATCCAGAACGGCACGGCCCATGGCACGGTCGAGGGCTCCATCTCCGGGGCGCCGGTGGCGCTGTCGGGGTCGGCGACGCTGGCCGCCATCGCGGGCGGGTGCCGCTTGTCGGTGCACGTCACGGTCGAGGTGCGGGTGCCACTGGTCGGCGGCAAGATCGAGGGCTTCATCGGCACACAGCTGGTCGATCTGCTCAAGGCCGAGCAGCGATTCACTTCGGTGTGGATCACCGATCGGCAATGAGCCGGCGGTACCGTCGGTAGCCATGAGCCGAAGCCGGCAGTCGACGATGGCGTTCGACGTACCCTCCGAAACGATCTACGCCGCGTACGCGGACAGCGAGTACTGGCAGGCCCTGATGGACCGATACGACGACCTGACCCCTGGGAAATCCGACATCACGGAATTTCGTTCCGACGAGCGCGGAATCGAGGTCGAGTTCCGGCAGGTCCTGCCGCGCGCGGAGCTGCCCCCGATCTTGCGGCCGGTGATCCCGCTCGACATGGCCATCACCCGCAGGCAGTATTTCGGCCCCTTCGACCCGCGTGGCGCGAAAGGCCATTACACGGCGTCGGTGTCCCATGTCCCGGGGCGGCTCGACGGGCGCTACGTGCTGGCCGGGGGCGCCGAGGGCAGCCGGCTGAAAGTCGACAGCAAGTGCAAGGTGCCGATGCCCCTGATCGGCGGCAAGCTCGAAGACATGGTTCTGCAGTCCGTCAGCGACGTGTTCACCATCGAGGGGGCGTTCACCGCTGAGTGGATCTCCGAGCACGTCTAGACCCGTCGGCGCGGTCACCCGTGGCACCACCGGGTACAACCGGCTGCGCCGCAGCGATCGCTGGCTGGTGCACTCGCCGCGGGTGCGCACCGCGCTGCGGGCCGCGGCCGATCCGCTGGTGGTCGATCTCGGCTACGGCGCGCTGCCGGTGACCACCTTGGAATTGGCGGCGCGGCTGCGCGTGATCCGCGCCGACATCCGGGTGGTGGGCCTCGAAATCCACCCCGAGCGGGTGGCCACCGCACGCGCGGTGGCCGACGGCACCGATGTGCGGTTCGAGCTCGGTGGTTTCGAGTTGGCCGGGTTACGGCCGGTGCTGGTGCGGGCGTTCAACGTGTTGCGTCAGTACCCGGTGGAGGCGGTGCCGGACGCCTGGGCCACGATGACGCGCCGGCTCGCGCCCGGCGGGTTGATCGTCGACGGGACCTGCGACGAGCTGGGCCGGCGCTGCTGCTGGGTGTTGCTGGACGAAGGCGGGCCGGTGAGCCTCACCCTGGCCTGCGACCCGTTCAGCATCGAACGCCCTTCGGACCTGGCCGAGCGGCTGCCCAAGGTCTTGATCCATCACAACGTCGAAGGCCAGCCGATCCACGCCCTGCTCAGCGCCGCTGACCGGGCCTGGGCCAGCGCGGCCGGGCACGGCGTGTTCGGGCCCCGGGTGCGCTGGCGGGCCATGGTGGACCTGCTGCGCGCCGAAGGTTGTCCGGTCGCCGCACCGCGCCGCCGGCTACGCGACGGGGTGTTGACGGTGCCGTGGGCTGCCGTGGCGCCAGCCACAAATTAGGCCCGTGGCGAGCCACGCATAGGGCCCTGTGGCGCCACTAAGCTGAACCGCATGCGAATTGCCCTGGCGCAGATCGCCACCGGCACGGACCCGTCGTCGAATCTGAAGTTGGTCGACGAGTTCACCCGCCGCGCCGCCGACGCCGGCGCCCGGTTGGTGCTGTTCCCCGAGGCCACGATGTGCCGGTTCGGTGTTCCCCTGGGGCCGGTCGCCGAGGATCTGGACGGGCCGTGGGCGACGGCGGTGCGGGAGATCGCCGCCCGCGCCGGGATCGTGGTGGTGGCCGGGATGTTCGTGCCCAGCGCGGACGGACGGGTCACCAACACCCTGATCGCGACGGGACCCGGGGTCGACGCGCACTACCACAAGATCCACCTCTACGACGCGTTCGGGTTCACCGAATCACGCACTGTGGCACCAGGTTTCGAGCCGGTGACGATCACCGTCGAGGGAGCCACGGTGGGCCTGACCACCTGCTACGACGTCCGCTTCCCGGAGCTCTACGTGGAGCTGGCCCGCCGCGGGGCCCGGCTGGTCACCGTGCACGCCTCGTGGGGATCGGGGCCGGGCAAACTCGACCAGTGGACCCTGCTGGCCCGGGCGCGTGCTCTGGACACCACAGGCTTCGTCGCCGCGGTGGATCAGGCCTACCCGGGCGGGCAGATCGCCAAGGCCGGCCCGACGGGCGTCGGCGGCAGCCTGGTGGCCTCCCCCACCGGCGAGGTTCTCGTTTCGGCCGGTGCCGACGAGCAGTTGCTGGTCTTCGACATCGACCTCGATGCCGCCGACCAGGTCCGCGACACCATCGCGGTGCTGCAGAACCGCTCACAGTTCGCTCAGTCGGGTAAGGCACAATCGCTGGGGTGACCGATCCCTGGGCTCGCCCAACCGACCAGTCCCCGCCAGCACCTTCAGCGGAGCTGCCTCCGCCGCCTCCGGCCCCTGACCAGCCGGTTCAGCCGGGGCACGTCGGTACGGCGGAGCACCCCGCGCCGCCGCAGGACTCCTCGCCCCTGGCGAAGGTCAAGAAGCTGCTGTCGGACCCGCTGTCGGTGGTGCTGGTCGTGGTGATCGTGGTGGCCCTGGTGGCCGCCGGCGTGCTGGGCGGTGAGCTGTATGCCCGCAACCGCGCAGACCAGATCGTCGCGTCCACGGTGGAGTGCGTCGTCGGCGACGGCGCCAAGGCCTCGTTCGATCCGCTGCCTCCGTTTTTGATGCAGCACATTAGCGGGCACTACACCAACATCAACGTCGAGACCGCGGGCAACCAGATCCGCGAGGCCAAGGGCATGAAGGTCAAGCTCGGCATCAAAGACGTGCGGATCAAGGAGACTGCCGATTCCAGCGGCACCGTGGGCTCGCTCGTCGCCGACATCGACTGGAGCACCGACGGCATCCGCCAGACCGTGGCCGACATGGTGCAGTTGCCGTTCATCGGCTCGGCCATCTCGGATGTGAAGACCAACCCTTCCAACGGGACGATCGAGCTCAAGGGCCTGCTCGGCACCATCACGGCCAAGCCCGCGGTGGTCAACAAGGGCATCTCGCTGCAGATCATCGACCTGAGCGCGATCGGGCTGTCCTGGCCGCGGGAGACCCTGCAGCCGATCCTGGACAAGTTCACCGCCCAGATCACCGAGAACTATCCGATGGGGATCCACGCCGACAGCGTGCAGGTGACCGAAAACGGCGTCGTGGCGAAGTTCTCGACCACGAATGCGTCGATGCCCAAGCCCGCCGACGACCCCTGTTTCGGCAAACTCTAGTTTTTCGCTCTAAGCGCTAGGCGAGGCCGTCGAGCACTGCCCTGGTGCCCGACAGGCCCAGCCGGGTGGCCCCGGCGTCGAGCATCGCCGTGGCCGCCTCGGCGGTGCGGATACCACCGCTGGCCTTCACCCCGACACCGTCGCCGACCGCCCGCGCCATCAGTTCCACGGCGCGGGCGCTGGCACCACCGCTGGGGTGAAAGCCGGTCGACGTTTTGACGAAATCCGCTCCGGCGTCGACGGCGGCCCGGCACACGTCCTGCAACAGCGCCTCACCGGCGAGCTCCAACAGCGCCGCGGACTCGACGATGACTTTGAGGGTGGCGCTGGGAGCAGCGGCGCGCACGGCGGCCACCTCGGCTGCCGTGGCATCCAGATCGCCGCTCAACGCGAGCCCGACGTCGATCACCATGTCGATCTCGGCGGCGCCGTCGGCCACGGCCAGCTGCGACTCGCGGGCCTTGATCTCGGCCAGGTGTTTGCCTGACGGGAAACCCGACACCGCAGCCACCGCGAGGCCCTGCGGGGCGGTCGCCGCCGCGGTGGACACCAGCGGCGGTGACACGCACACCGAGAACACACCGAGGTCGACGGCCTCGGACACCAGTCGTTCTACGTCGGTGACGGTGGCCTCGGGCTTGAGCAGGGTGTGATCGACCAGTGCCGCCACGTCGGCACGCGTATAGCCGCCCATCAGAACGGCTCCTCGCTGCCGCCGGGATTGCATCCGCTGGCCAGCATCACCTCGGAGGCGACCTCGGGCCGCCACGGCTCCAGGTTCCAGCTGGTCTTGCCGGGCTCGGCGAGTTCGGCGAATGTCCAGTGACACAGGAACTGCTCACGCATCCCGGGCAGGTCGGCGTCCGGGGACAGAGTCAAGACCTCGACCCAGGCCTGATCCGCCTGGGCGGTGCTGCCGGGTTGGTGGGTGAGGGCGCGGGCCGTGTCGGTTGGGTAGACGCGCAGGCTCGACAGGTCGCCCCACTTGGCCCACGCGACATGGTCGACGTACAGGTGGTCGCCGGAGACCTGGGCGGGGTCCGCGGCGGCTGCGGGGACCGGGATCAGGGCCGCGCCCAGCGCAAGACACGCCGCGCCGAACGCGGCCGGTCGTGAACGCATCGGATCAGTGCGACTTTCCCTGAATTTCGAGCAGTTTGGGCCGCACATCGACCAGGTAGACACCGGCGGCGCAGGCCGCGATGACGGGGATGAACACACCACCCACCAGTAGCGTCAGCACCGCGCTCACGCCGAGAATGCCCAGCCAGACGGGCTTGGTGAGCTTGCCGGTGGCTGTATAGGCGTCCGGGCGTTGCCGGGCCGCATGCACGAAGGCATACGCGGCCACGAGAACGACCAGGTAGCCGAGTATCGAAATAATGACGCCCGCAAGGTTGGCAAGTTGCACCTCACCAGCCTATGCGGGCGTCATCGTCAGCGTCGACCGGCGGGGCTGCGGCCCCGCCGGACAACACCGGAATTACTTCTGGGTGACCTTCTTGGCCGGAGCGGCCGTGGTCTTCTTGGCCGGGGCGGCCTTCTTGGCGGCAGTGGCCGGCGCGGCCTTCTTGGCGGGAGCCTTCTTGGCGGGGGCGGCGGCCGGCTCAGCCTTGGTCACGGCCTGCTCGGTCTTTTTAGGCAGCTCGACGCCCACCAGCTTGGCGGCACGCTCGCCGACGGCGCGGGTCTGCGAGGCCACCGTGCCCAGCGCATCCTGGGTCAGCTCGGTCACCTGATCGGTGTAGCCCTCGACCCGGCTGGCGGCTTCCTCGAGAGCCGGCTGGTTGCGCAGGCGCTCCAGCGCCGCCTCGCCACGCTCGACAAGCTTGTTGTAGGTCGCGGTGGCCTGATCGGCGTAGCCCTCGGCGGCCTTGCGCAGCTCGTCGGAGGTGAACCGGTCGCGCAGCTCGTCGAACTGGGCCGGCAGGTCTTCCTGCAGCCTGGTCAGGCGGGCGCGGCCTTCCTCGACGCGAGCCTCGGCGTCGGTGCGGGCGTCCTCGGCACGCTCACGCAGGCTGGCGACGATCTCGTTGACCGTGGCCAGGGCCAGGTCGGCTGCGCCGACGGCGGCCAGCAGCGGGGCCTTGAGGTCTTCGATGGTGGGCTGAGTCTTCTCGGTCATGCGAATTCCTTTCTCAGGATGGGACTGTTGTGCGAGTGGTGATCAGGCAGTTGGTGAGATGTCAATCAGTTGTCGGCTCCTCACCTGCAGCAGCTGCATCGGCTTCGTTCTGCTGACGGAACGACGTGTAGATGTCGAGCAGCACCTGCTTCTGCCGTTCGGTGATTCCCACGTCGTTGACGATGGCGTCGCGGACCTCGCTGGGCTCGCTGGGTTCCAAGATCCCGGCGCGCACATAGAGGACTTCCGCAGACACCCGCAGTGCCTTCGCGATCTGGTTGAGCACGTCGGCTGAGGGTTTCCGCAATCCCCGTTCGATCTGGCTCAGGTAGGGATTGCTGACGCCGGCCTTCTCGGCCAACTGCCGTACCGATACCTGTGCCGCCTCACGCTGGGACCGGATGAAGCTCCCGATGTCCTGCGCAGCGTTGGAGACGACAGCCGCGAGATTTTCTTCCTGCGCCATGTCATTCCCCTCGTAGCCCGGGTATCCGTTAACGACGAAATTCACGCTACGACGGGGTGCTAACTTTTGCAAGCACTAGTTAGCGCAGGTCAGAAGAGTAGTTGGGCTATCGAATAGATGATCAGACCCGCCAGCGAGCCCACCACGGTGCCGTTGATCCGGATGAACTGCAGGTCACGGCCCACATGGAGTTCGATCCGGCGGCTCGCCTCATCCGCATCCCAGCGCTCGATGGTCTCGGTGATGATTGCTGTGATCTCGGTCCCATACTCGGCGACCAGGTGTTTTGCCCCCCGGATGATCCAGCTGTCGACCTTGTCGCGCAGCTCGGCGTCATCACACAACGACTCACCGATCCGCATCACCGAGTCGGCGATCCGGGTCCGCAACGCCGAGGACGGGTCGTCCACCGACTCCAGGATGATCCGCTTGGCCGCCGCCCACGCCGTCTCGGCCGCCCGGGTCACCTCGTCACGCCCCATGATCTGGTCTTTGACGTTCTCCGCACGCTGAATCGTGGCCTCGTCGTGCTGCAGGTCGTCGGCGAACTCGAACAGGAACCGGGTGGCCGATCGCCGCAGCTCGTGGTCGGGGTTACGACGCACCTTGTCGGTGAAGTCCATCAGTTCCCGATGGATCCGGTCCCCGACCAGGTGGTCCACCCAACGGGGCGACCAGGTCGGCGAATCCCGCTCGATGACGCGCTCGATGACCTCACCGGAGTTCAGCGACCACTGGAACGCCCGGTCGCACAACAGCTGGATCAGCGCCTCCTGACGGCCCTCCTGCAGCAGCGTCGACAGCACCCGGCCGATCGGCGGCCCCCACTTGGGTTCGGCGATGCGCTTGACGATCATCCGGTCCAGCACATGCTGAACATCGTCGTCACGCAGCATCTCCACGCCGACCCGCAGCACCGTCGAGGCCTCGGCGGCCACCCGCTCGGCGTGCGAACGGTCACACAGCCATTTGCCGAATCGGCCGGCCACCTGGGCGTCGTGCAGCTTGTTCGCAATCACCTCGGGAGACATGAAGTTCTCCCGGACGAACGTGCCCAGCCCCTCCCCCAGCTGGTCTTTCTTGCGCTTGATGATGGCCGTGTGCGGGATAGGCAACCCGAGCGGATGCTTGAACAGCGCCGTCACCGCGAACCAGTCGGCGAGTGCGCCGACCATGCCGGCCTCGGCCGCGGCCCGCACATAGCCGACCCAGCCTCCCGCGCCGCGCGACTGTGCCCAGGTGCACAGGAGAAAGACGACCGTCGCGCCGACGAGGAAGCTCAGCGCGACGAGCTTCATCCTCCGCAAACCCCGGATGCGTTCAGCGTCCGCGACGCTGTCCGCCCCGGCCAGTGTCTCGGCAAAACTCGGCCGCGGACCCGCATGCACGCGGGCTCCCTCGTCGGATCGATGTGCCACGTTTCCATCTTGCGCTATCACCGCGACAGTCGGCCTGACCCACGGACCGGTATGCGCAGATTCGCCGTACTATCGAGTGGAACTAGGGAATGGGACTACTGCGACTGTGGCACAGCAGACTCCACCGGTGACGGTGAAGACCGATGGACGCAAGCGACGTTGGCACCAGCACAAGGTGGAGCGGCGCAATGAGCTGGTAGACGGCACCCTGGAAGCAATCCGGAGCCGGGGCAGCAACGTCAGCATGGATGAGATCGCCGCCGAGATCGGCGTCTCCAAGACCGTGCTCTACCGCTACTTCGTCGACAAGAACGACCTCACCACAGCGGTCATGATGCGGTTCGCCCAAACCACCCTGATCCCGAACATGGCTGCCGCCTTGTCCTCCAACCTCGACGGTTTCGCGCTGACCCGCGAGATCATCAAGGTGTACGTGGAAACCGTCGCCGCCGAACCTGAGATCTATCCGTTCGTGATGGCCAACAACTCGGCCAGCAAGAGCAAAGCCGTCGCCGATTCCGAGCAGATCATCGCCCGCATGCTGGCCGTGATGCTGCGCCGCCGGATGGCCACAGTCGGCATGGACACCCGCGGCGCCGAGCCATGGGCATTCCACACCGTCGGCGGTGTACAGCTGGCCACCCACTCCTGGATGTCGAATCCCCGGATGACCGCCGACGAGCTGATCGACTACCTGACCATGCTGTCGTGGAACGCGCTGTGCGGCATCGTCGAGGTGGGTGGGTCGCTGGAAAAGTTCAACTCGCTACCGCACCCGTCGCCGGTGCTGCCGCCTCAGCTGCTTGACTGAGCGGGTGAGCGACAGAGATCTTCCTGCCCTGTGGACCCACGAACCACACGTCCAGCTGGCCTTCCGCCCAGGCGACAAGGTCGCACGAATCGACACCAACGGCACGCCGGGATTCCGCGGCAACAAGAGTGACGCGCCCACCCTGCAAACCGAACGGAATCTGCGGCTCGCCTCGCTGCAAGAAATGCTCTACGCGCGGACCAAGAGTGGTGACGACAACCGCTCGGTGTTGCTGATCCTGCAGGGCATGGACACCGCAGGTAAAGGCGGGATCGTCAAACACGTTGTGGGCGCGGCAAACCCGCAGGGCGTCCGGTACACCAGCTTCGGAAAGCCGACCGAGGAAGAGCGCGCCCACCACTACCTGTGGCGCATCCGCAACGCGCTGCCACCGGCCGGACACATCGGGGTGTTCGACCGCTCGCACTACGAGGACGTGCTGATCGTCCGCGTGCACAACCTGGTGCCGCCGGACGTCTGGGGCGCCCGCTACGACGAGATCAACGCCTTCGAGCGCGAATTGGTCGATGCCGGCACCACGCTGGTGAAGGTGGCGATGTTCGTCTCGCTCGCCGAGCAGAAGGATCGCCTGGCCGAACGACTGGAGCGGCCCGACAAGTACTGGAAATACAACCCCGCCGACATCGACGAGCGCCTGCTGTGGCCCAAATACCAGGAGGCCTATCAGGCCATGCTGGACAAGACCTCGACCGACTACGCCCCCTGGCACATCGTGCCGTCTGACAAGAAGTGGTACAGCCGGCTGGCCATCACCGAGCTGCTCATCGAGGCGCTCAAAGGTCTCAACATGTCCTGGCCGCCACCGGACTTCGATGTCGAGGCCGAGAAGAAGCGCCTGGCTGACGCCTGAGCCCGGTACGCCGTTGCGCTAGCTCGCGAGGGCTCGCCGCGTGGCCGTCTTCCTCGCCGCTGTCTTCTTCGCGGGAGTTTTCTTCGCGGGAGTTTTCTTCGCCGCTGCCTTCTTGGCGGGTGCCTTCTTGGCGGGTGCTTTCTTGGCGGGCTTCGCCGGCCGCGCTGCGGACAGCTCTGCCAGACGGCACTCGAGTATCGAGACGTACCGCCCCAAGCTCGCCACATAGTCGACCAGGGACTTGTCGCCCAACTGGTTCCACCCGTTCCCGAGCGGTCCGCGCAGCTGCTCCCAGATCTCTTCGAGCAGCTCTCGGTCGGTGCGGGTGTTGGTCGGCTTGGGCAGGTGCGGCATCTGAGAAGGCGAAATGGCAACCGGCGTCGGCTGGCTGAACTCACCGCGCATCGCCTTGGCGACCTCGCCGCGGAACCAGTCCATGCTGAGGTTGCCCGGATCCCACTTTCCCTGCGCGGACCCGGCCCACTCCTTGTGACCGATGTTGCGCTCCGCCCCATAGCCGAGCCGCGTCGTCAGCGCGGCGGCCACATCACGCATCGAGATGATCTGGGCGTCCGGCCACCGCTCGTCGACGCGATAGCTGCCGTCAGGGTGGATTGTCGGCCAGGCACATTCGACGCCGATGAGCCGGTTGTTGGCAGCGTTGGCAGGCAGGCCGAACCCGCTGCCCCGTCCGGAGTGGTTGCAGACACCGACCGCGACGATCGTGACGGTCCCGTCCGGAGCGATGTGCAGGTTGGCCAGCGGGCCCTGCAGATCGGGGCGACCGGCCCGGATGCTCTCTGCCTTCTCCCGGCTGTTGCCGGTGTGGTGCCACATCACACCCCAGATGTCACCGAAATCCCCGACTCCCGAATTCTCCCACCCCGGAAGCGTCGTCAACTTGTCGCCGAGGATCGGCCGTAACACCTCCTCCAGCCAGACCGGGTCACCGGCCCAGCCGCCCTGTTGCGAGGCGGGCACCTGAACTTGGCCGTCCAAGGCACGGGCCAGCACTTCATGCGCCTCGTCCCACTTCTCCCGGTACCGGTCAGGGAATGCGCTGCCCTGCACCAGTTGTGCGAACACACCCGCCGTGTGTGCATCGCGCGCGTTGACGTAATCGTCGGACAACCGGTCCAGGAACATGTCGGCAGCGGCATCCAGCGTCATCCGCTGGCCGGCGGTGCCCCACCATGCCTCGCCATTCGGTCCCGGTTGCTGTTGGAAATAGCCGGACGAGCGGTTGTCATCGGAAGTGGAATCGTGTGGAAAGCCTTCTGAGTCAGGATCATTCGTCGGATTTGACGGGCACCACCACTGCCGGCTCCCGCTCGCGTCGGCCGAGCCCACCTCGGTGGAAATGGTCATCAATGCGATGATCGTCGCGATTTCCGTCAAGCCTCGCCGACGCGCCACGGCATGCACCTCCCGCGCGATCTGCTCACGGGTCCTCAGTGGTGCGGCGTTGAAAGACGTGAAGCTCATTGGGATCACCTCAAGTTCGGTCTTGATACTTATGTGCGTACGGGCGTGCGACCGGACCAGTCACGGACGTGGTCGATGCCGAGCTGAAGGTAGGTGCGGCCGGGCAACACTTCGACGAACTCATAGGTGATGTGTGGCTTGGTCGGCGGCTGGGCAGCGAAGAATGTGAGCGCCAGTCGCGCGGCGTGCACGGCGGCGGCGGTCTCAGCTCCGAATTGGGCAGGGACCACTCCCGGCAGCAGCGAGGAAACCAGGCCCGCCCACACCCCGTTGAGAATCCCGAGCGGGCTGGGCGGCAAGTCCACACCCGCCTCGTCGAGCATCTTGATCAGATGCGGAATAACCTTCTGCATCATGCCAATCGGGTCGCTCACCGTGGTATCCATGACGATGTTCTGGCCCTGACGGCAGACGTCACCGACGTCGCCCAGCGGCACGTTGGCGTAGAAGTCGTCTGGCTGCACCAGCTCGCACCAATCCCACGTACATGCCTCACGCGGAACATGGAAGTTGCTGATGCCCTCCCCATCCGGAACCGGGCCGAGAAAGAACGTATGCCCAAACGCCCGTGAAGGATTCGCAACCATCATCCCGCAGAAGTAGTTGCCGGCGAATCTCTCCAGGCGTCCTCCCGGCAGTAGTTCGGCACGTACCTTGCTCGCGGCAATGGCTCCCTGCGAATACCCGAGCAAGCAGAAGGTCCGGCTCGGATGCCGCTCGATCCAGTCGACCGCAAGTTCGACCGCGACCTCGACGGAATCGTTGCCGCTCGGTGCATTCGGATTGCTCTCGGCGCCCACGGGTATGCCACCCATCGAACCCGGGTACAGGATCGGGATTTCTTCGAGGCCCGCGGCGTGGGCGACCCGGGACGTGTAGTCCACGCCGACGATGCCACCGGTCCCCCGGAAAGTAAGGGCAGCGTGACGAGGTGGCGGCGGCGGGGGCCAGGACCCAAGGCGCACACGGGTTTTGAAATCAGCGATGCCATTTTCGGGCAGACCGACGCGCCGCTGAAACTCGGCGACGGCATCGGCGGTGATCCGATCGTAGACGTCACCCTCGGTCACACCCATGGTGCGAGCCCATTCGAACTTGGCGACCAGTTTGCCGCGGATCAATGCGATATCAGGTCCGCTCATGGGCGGATCCGTGAGCTCGAAACCTCGCCAGGCCATCAGCACAGACCTCCCACGGAAACCAAGGCGGATCATCGGTGTGTCTGCCCTCGCGGGCGTGACAAATCCGATGCTCGCAGTCGGCCCAACCACGAGCACGAGTAGCGCGGTACTCGAATTCCGGCCGGCAGAGATCAGTCCGGGGGTGGCGGGTCGAGCATCTCGACCTTGCTGCCGTTCCAGTGGTAGCGCACCGTGGTCACGATGCCGTCGGCGCATGCACTGCAGCTCTGACCGGAACGGTAATTCAGCACGACGGTGTCGTCGGTCGATGCGCCCGCGTCGAGCGAGGTGAACCCGTACGCCTTCCACGTGCCGGTTCCGAGAAATGTCCCGCGGTGGAACATCAGCGCCTGGATCGGCGAACTGCCCGTCCCACCTTCGATCCCGACCAGGATGGTCGACAGGTCGGCACACGGGTTGTAGTTGCTTTCCAGCGGCGCACCCGCCCAGCGACGGCCGGTCACACGGTCGACGGGCATCCGCGCCAGCGCCGACCACAAGGCGCTCATCTCGTCCGGGCCGCATACCGCGCGCGCCGGCGTCATACCCGCGGAGAACCCCGTGAAGCCGGCTGCCATGACGGCAACCGCAAGAACGGACACCATGACGCGACGCGGTGCGATGCTCACGGCGGCCCTCCCGCCTCAGTCAGTCATGCCGAGTGCAGTCCAGACTAAAACAGCAGCTGAGCCGGCGGGGCCGACTCAGCTGCTGTTTTGCGTGCTCAACCAGATGGGACATCGCCCATCGGCAGAACTACTTGACCAGAGTGAACTGGCCGATGTTGGTGATGCCGCGACGGAAGAAGTCGGCGCAACCGGTCAGGTACTTCATGAACCGGTCGTAGACTTCCTGGCCCTGCAGGGCGATGGCCTCGTCCTTCTTGGCCTCCAGGTTGGCCGCCCACATGTCCAGCGTGCGCGCGTAGTGCGGACGCAACAGGTGGATGCGCTCCAGCTTGAAGCCCGAGCCGTCAGCCAGCTTCTCGATGTCCTCTACGGCAGGCAGCTGCCCGCCGGGGAAGATCTCCTCGCCGATGAACTTCATGAACTTCAGGTCGCTGATCGTCAGCTTGATGTTGTTCTCACGGAAGAACTGCTGGGTGTGCGCCAGGATCGTGTGCAGCAGCATCCGGCCGCCGTTGTCCGGCAGGATGCTGTAAGCCCGCTCGAAGAAGATCGGGTAGCGCTCCTGCTTGAACGCCTCGAACGCACCGATCGAGACGATGCGGTCGACGGGCTCGTTGAACTCTTCCCAACCCTGCAGCCGGATCTCGACGTTGCGGTTGGTGTCGATCTTGGCCAGCCGCTTCCGGGCGTAGTCGGACTGTTCCTTGCTCAGCGTGATGCCGATGACGTTGACGTCATGGTTGATCAGCGCCCGCTCCAGGCAGCCGCCCCAACCGCAGCCGATGTCCAGCAGGGTCATACCCGGCTTGAGGTCGAGCTTGCCCAGCGCCAGGTCGAACTTGGCGTTCTGCGACTCCTCGAGGTTCATGTCCTCGCGCTCGTAGTAACCGCAGGTGTAACCCATGGTCGGCCCGAGAAACAGTGCGTAGAACTCATTCGAGATGTCGTAGATCGACTGCGACTCCTCGTAGTACGGAGCAAGATCGGACTCGACGTTGGACATGCGAAAAATTACCTCTTTGCGTTTTCTGCTGCTGACGACCGACGGTTTGGGGCCGACGCGTGATTTTTCACGCAGACTCTATTGAGCGAGCCAGCAGGCCCTACTGTGGGTAGACTAGCTAAGCCTCGGCCATAGTGCCAGCGCGGGTCGGTTCAGTATGTGTAGAAGCCCTTGCCCGATTTTTTGCCCAGCTGTCCCGCCTCGACCATGCGCAACAGCAGCGGCGGCGCGGCGTACAAAGGCTCTTTGAACTCGTCAAACATCTTGTCGGCGATGAGCTTGAGGGTGTCCAGGCCCACCAGGTCGGACAACCGCAGCGGCCCCATCGGGTGGGAGAGTCCGGCCACCACTGCCTTGTCGACATCGTCAATTGTGGCAAAGCCACCTTCGACCATCCGGATCGCCGCCAAGAGGTACGGGACCAGCAACGCGTTGACCACGAAACCGGACCGGTCAGAACAACGAACAACCTGTTTTCCGAGAACCGTGCCGGCGAACTCCTCGACGCGAGCCGCGGCGGCGTCGGCGGTCACCAGCGTGCTGACCAATTCGACCAGCGGCAACACCGGGACCGGGTTGAAGAAGTGCAGGCCCAACACCCTGGCAGGATTCTGGGTAGCTGCTGCGAGTTTCATGATCGGAATGCTGGAGGTGTTGGAGGCCAGCACCGCGTCGGGATCGGCGATCACGCGATCCAGGTCGGCGAAGATCTTCGCCTTGACGTCCTCGTCCTCGATCACGGCCTCGATGACCAGCTGACGATCGGACAGGTCGTCGATCGTGGTGGTGAACTTCAGCTTGCTCAGCGCGGCGTCCTTCTCGGGCTCGGTGACCTTGCCTGCGCTGACGGCGCGCTCGAGGGACTTGGTGATGCGGTTGCGGCCCGCGGTGACGAGTGCGTCGGTGGTCTCGAACACCAGCACGTCCACGCCGGCGCGCGCGGACACCTCGGCGATGCCGGCGCCCATCTGGCCGGCCCCGATCACACCTACACGTTCAATTTGATTGCTCACGGTTTCTCTTTCTATACGCAGACAGGTCCCGCCCAAAACCTCTGGGCGGGACCTGCTCTGTCAAGCCAGACTTCGTCTGCTCGGCGATCGAGCTCTAGTGGAACTGACCCTCTTCGGTGGAACCGGCCAGCGCGGTGGTCGAGCTGGTCGGGTCAACCGTGGTGGCGATCCGGTCGAAGTAGCCGGCGCCGACCTCACGCTGGTGCTTGGTGGCGGTGTAGCCGCGCTCCTCGGCGGCGAACTCGCGCTCCTGCAGCTCGACGTAAGCCTTCATCTGCTCGCGGGCGTAGCCGTAGGCCAGATCGAACATCGAGTAGTTGAGGGCGTGGAAGCCGGCCAGGGTGATGAACTGGAACTTGAAGCCCATCGCACCCAGCTCGCGCTGGAACTTGGCGATGGTGTCGTCGTCCAGGTGCTGCTTCCAGTTGAAGGACGGCGAGCAGTTGTAGGCCAGCATCTGGTCCGGGAACTCGGCCTTGACACCCTCGGCGAACTTCTTGGCCAGCTCCAGGTCCGGGGTGCCGGTCTCCATCCAGATCAGGTCGGAGTACGGCGCGTAGGCCTTGGCGCGGGCGATGCAGGGCTCGAGACCGTTCTTGATCCGGTAGAAGCCCTCGGCGGTGCGCTCACCGGTGATGAACGGACGGTCGCGCTCGTCGACGTCGGAGGTGATCAGGGTGGCGGCCTCGGCGTCGGTACGCGCGATGACGACGGTCGGGACGTCGGCGACGTCCGCGGCCAGGCGGGCCGAGGTCAGGGTGCGGATGTGCTGCTGGGTGGGGATCAGCACCTTGCCACCGAGGTGGCCGCACTTCTTCTCCGAAGCCAGCTGGTCTTCCCAGTGCGAACCGGCGACACCGGCGGCGATCATGGCCTTCTGCAGCTCGTAGACGTTGAGCGCGCCACCGAAGCCAGCCTCACCGTCGGCGACGATCGGGGCGAGCCAGTTCTCGACCGAGGTGTCGCCCTCGACCTTGGCGATCTCGTCGGCACGCAGCAGCGCGTTGTTGATGCGGCGGACGACCTGCGGCACCGAGTTGGCCGGGTACAGGCTCTGGTCCGGGTAGGTGTGGCCGGAGAGGTTGGCGTCACCGGCGACCTGCCAGCCCGACAGGTAGATGGCCTTCAGGCCGGCGCGGACCTGCTGGACGGCCATGTTGCCGGTCAGCGCGCCGAGCGCGTTGACGAAGTCCATGTCGTGCAGCTGCTCCCACAGCACCTCGGCGCCGCGGCGGGCCAGGGTGGCCTCCTCGACGACGGAACCCTGCAGGGCAACCACGTCGGCCGGGGTGTAGGTACGGGTAATGCCCTTCCAACGGGGGTTGTGATCCCAGTCGTGCTGGATCTGCTCCGGTGATTTGGGGGTGCCCACGGTCGACATAGGACTGCTCCTTCGGTTTGTTTCAGTCGCCTTGCTCCACCGCCGCGTCGTTCGCGTTGTTAATTGCTAACGCCGAGGCAGCTTCACTGTTGTGCTAATCCGACGATGGCACAGCACATATCCGCAGGTCCACCCGTTTCAATTGCCAAGTTTCGCCAAAGCGCTTAGCTAACTTGCAAAGTTTGCGAAGAAATATGATGGCTGTACCGGTTCAGAAGCTACCGACGAGTAGCCCAAAGGCGCAGGTCAGTACGCTCGTACTGTTAAACCGGGAGGGGTCAGAGCGAGAACAGCGAAGCGATCGCTTTCGTCTCGTCGCCGACGGCATATGTGAGCGTTCTAACAGTGCGGTCAGAGAGCCCTTCGCCGAATTTGTCGGTCGATCCGGCCGGGTGAACGTGCGACAGGATCTCGAGCTTCTCGCCGAGCGCCACCGCGGCGTCGTGCTCGATGGTCACCCGCAGCGGCTTCTGGAGCAGCTCGGGATTGGAGTACAGGTAGTCCTCGATCACCGTCCAGTAGATCGAGTTGTTCATGTGGTCGAAAAGGTCGATGTCGGACACCCGCACCGGGTACTCGCGGATCTCGGCGGCGTCCTCGCGGCTGCCCGCCTTCAGGTAGGACTTCCAGCGCAGGCGCGCTTCATCGGTGGTGCGGCGCAGGCCGGCCAGGAAGTCGTCAGAGATGCGGGCGGGCCCTTGGGTCTCCCGGTTGATGTTGATCCAGAACGCCTCGGATTCCATCAGCCCGCCCTTGCGACCGTCGATGCGCACCCGCATCTCGCACCACCGGTTCGAGGTTCCCGAACACCACCGCCGCATCCGCAGCATGTCCTGGAATTCGATGGGCTTGATCAGGTCGATCATCGTGCGCCGCACGATCCACAGCGGATGAGTCTCCTCGAATCCGAGTTCGCGCAGGTGGTCGGAGCCGATGTCTTGGATGTGGCGGGCGGCGGCGTCGAACCGCAGCCGTCCCACCCGGTCGATGTCGCCCACCCGCAGCGGCCATTCCCGGTCGAAGACATCGGGATGGGGATCAGGCACCGGCATCATCACCTTGTTCAGCCCGGTGGTCGAACTCTGCGCGGTTCCCGTCATGATTCATCTCCAGTCGCTGTCGCCTGAGCCGATCATGCCAGGCAGCCCGATCCTGCCAGTAGCGACTGAACTGCCAAGAATGCAAAGACCGACTTCACAACGTTGTTAGGCTATTTGACGTGGCAAAAACGTTCGTCGGATCGCGGGTGCGTCAACTTCGCAGCGAGCGTGGTCTGAGCCAGGCGGCGCTGGCTCAGATGCTGGAGATCTCCCCGAGTTACCTCAACCAGATCGAACACGATGTCCGCCCGCTCACGGTGGCGGTGCTGCTGCGCATCACCGAGGTGTTCGGGGTCGACGCGACGTTCTTCGCCTCGCACGACGACACCCGGTTGGTCGCCGAGATGCGCGAGGTCGCGATGGACCGCGATCTCGGAGCCGATATGGACGCCGGCGAAGTCGCCGACATGGTCGCGGCGTATCCGAACTTTGCCCGCGCACTGGTCAACCTGCACCGTCGCTACCGGCTGACCACCACACAGTTGGCCGCCGCCACCGAGGACCGCTACTCCGACGGCAGCGGTAGCGGGTCGATCACCATGCCCCATGAGGAAGTGCGCGACTACTTCTACCAGCGGCAGAACTACCTGCACGAACTCGACACCGCCGCTGAGGATCTGACCGCCAAGATCCGCATGCACCGCGGCGATCTGGCCGGGGAGCTGGCCAACCGGATGACGACGGTGCACGGCGTGCGGATCGTGCGGCGTATCGATCTGGGCGACACCGTGCTGCACCGCTACGACCCGGCCACCAAGACCCTGGAGATGGGCAATCACCTGTCCAGCGGCCAACAGGTCTTCAAGATGGCGGCCGAGCTGGCCTTTCTCGAGTTCGGCGATCTGATCGACAAGATGGTCGACGAGGGCATGTTCACCAGCGACGAGTCCCGCACCCTGGCCCGGCTCGGACTGGCCAACTACTTCGCCGCGGCCACCGTGCTCCCCTATCGCCAATTTCACGGTGTCACCGAGAATTTCCGCTACGACGTGGAGCGGCTGTCGGCGTTCTATTCGGTGAGCTACGAGACCATCGCGCACCGGCTGTCCACCCTGCAGCGGCCCTCGATGCGCGGCGTGCCGTTCTCGTTCGTCCGCGTCGACCGTGCCGGCAACATGTCGAAGCGCCAGTCCGCCACGGGTTTTCACTTCTCCTCATCGGGCGGCACCTGCCCGTTGTGGAACGTCTACGAGACCTTCGGCAACCCGGGCAAGATCGGGGTGCAGATCGCCCAGATGCCCGACGGCCGCCACTACATGTGGGTGGCCCGCACCGTGGAGCGTCGCGCGTCGCGCTATGGGCAGCCCGGCAAGACGTTCGCGATCGGGCTGGGATGCGAGCTGCGCCACGCCCATCGGCTGGTGTACTCCGAAGGGCTGGATCTCTCCGGCGAGGTGGCCACGCCCATCGGATCGGGCTGCCGGGTGTGCGAGCGCGACAACTGCCCGCAGCGCGCATTCCCCGCGCTCGGTAAAGCCCTGGACCTCAACGAGCACCGTTCGACGGTGTCGCCGTATCTGGTGCGCCAGCCGTAGTCCGCTGGACAACGCCGCCGGTTTCTACACCTTGGTCGTGGCGACCGCTTGGAACCGCCCGCCGATCAGAAGCCCGCACGTGGAAACCGGCGCTCACGCCGTGAGCGCACCTGTGCCACACTCGGCGGGGTGAGTGCACTCGAGCCGGCCCGCATCGCGCCGGGCGGATTCCGTGAGCTGGGCCCGGTCAACTGGGCCATCGCCAAGCTGGGCGCCCGGGCCATCCGCGCACCGCGGTTCACCCTGATGAACGTGCTGGGGCAGCACAAGCTGCTGTTCCTGGCCTGGCTGCCGTATTCGGGGCTGTTGCTCGGCCCGCTGGGAAAACTGCCGCGTCAGGACGCCGAGCTGGTGATCCTGCGGGTGGGACATCTGCGCGACTGCGAATACGAATTGCAGCAGCACCGCCGGCTGGCCCGCAGCCGCGGCGTGGATGCCGAAACTCAGGCCCGCATCTTCGAAGGCCCCGACGCCGAGGGCCTGACCGACCGGCAGCGCGTGCTGATCACCGCGACCGACGAGTTCGTCGTCACCCGGTCGGTCTCGGCCGAAACCTGGGGGGCGCTGTCAACGATCCTGACCAAGCCTCAGCTCATCGAATTCTGCATGCTGGCAAGCCAATACGATGGCCTGGCCGCCACCATGACCACGCTGCGGATCCCGCTCGACTTCCCCGACTAGTGATTTGTGCATGTCTACAGGTAGGTGACCCCGAGCAGTACCAGCGAGAACACCACCGGCGACACCGGCAGCAGCCACAGGAACACCGCCCAGGTACGGGATTTCTGCTGGTACTTCCGCCAACCGAAGTAGCCGCACGCCGCTCCGCCGATGAGCGACAGTGCGGCCACCAAGAGCACCCAGACGTTCACCCGGGAGCCCTCGGTCGCCAAAGTGATGGCAGTCAGCCACAGAATGTGGCCGAGCACCAATCCGCCTATCCCGGCGACGATTTCGTTTCTCAAAAGTTGATCATGTGGCCGGTCAGACCGTGGAAGCACTCTTGCAGCGCCTCCGACAAGGTCGGATGGGTGTGCACGTTGCGGGCCAGCTCGTTGGCCGTCAGGTCCCACTTCTGCGCCAGGGTCAGCTCTGGCAGCAGTTCGGACACATCCGGGCCGATCAGGTGGCCGCCGATCAGTTCGAGGTGCTTCTTGTCGGCGATCAGTTTCACGAAGCCCGTCGGATCGGCCAGGCCGTGGGCCTTGCCGTTGGCGGTGAACGGGAACTTGGCGACCACGACGTCGTATCCCTCGGCCTTGGCCTGCTCCTCGGTCAGGCCGAAGCTGGCCACCTGCGGCTGGCAGAACGTGGCGCGTGGCATCATCCGGTAGTCGCCGAGCGCGAGAGTCTCTGCACCACCGATGGTTTCAGCGGCCACCACGGCCTGGGCCTCGGCGACGTGGGCCAGCTGCAGCTTGCTGGTGACATCGCCGATGGCATAGATGTGCGGCACATTGGTGCGCATGTAGTCGTCGATGGCGATGGCCCCGCGGTCGGTGAGTGCCACGCCCGCCGCCTCCAGGCCGAAGCCCTCGACGTTGGGCGCAAAGCCGATGGCCTGCAGTACCTTGTCGGCCTTGAGTTCCTCGGTCTTGCCGTCCTTGCTGACCGTGACAACAACGGACCCGTCGCCGCCCTTGTCGGAGATGCCCTCGACCTTGGTACCGGTGAGGATCTTCACGCCCAGCTTCTTGTACTGCTTCTCGATCTCCTTGGAGACCTCGGCGTCCTCGTTGGGCAGCGCACGCGGCAGGAACTCGACGATGGTGACGTCGACGCCATAATTCTTCAGCACGTAGGCGAACTCCATGCCGATCGCGCCGGCGCCGGCGATGATGATCGACCCCGGCAGCTCGCGCGAGAGAATCTGGGTCTCGTAGGTGACCACGTTGTCGGACAACGAGGTACCCGGCACCAGGCGGGTCGAGGACCCGGTGGCGATGATCGCGTTGTCGAAGGTGAGCTCCTCGGTCCCGCCCTCGTTGAGTTTCACCGACATCGACTTGGGCCCGGTGAACGTACCGTACCCGTGAACCTCGGTGATCTTGTTCTTCTTCATCAGGAAGTGCACGCCGGCGACACGGCCGTCGGCGACCTTGCGGCTGCGGTCGAAGGCGGCCCCGTAGTCGAAGGTGGCCTCACCGGTGATGCCGAAGGTCTTGGCTTCCTTGTTGAAGATGTGTGCGAGTTCCGCATTGCGCAGGAGCGCCTTGGACGGGATGCACCCGACATTGAGGCACACACCACCCCAGTACTTGGGTTCGACAATTGCGGTCTTCAGCCCCAGTTGGGCGGCACGAATGGCCGCGACGTATCCACCGGGACCAGCTCCGAGAACGACGACGTCAAAGTGGGTCACGACCCCACCCTAATGGGCGGTGCAATCGTCCTACCGGGCGATCCAGCCGAATACGTAGGCGCCGTAGAAAGCCGCCGCGGCGGCCATCGCGGCCAGCGGCGCCGACATCAGGGCGATGGCCAGGGCAGATAGCAGGGGCTTGCGCTGGGCGGTCGAGGCCACCAGGGCGCCGACGGTGGTGACGACGATGTAGGCGAGCACGACGAACACCGGCCAGGTCTTGTCGGCCGACTGATACCAGTAGTAGTAGAGGCCGGCTCCCGCCGCGGCGGAGACGACCCATACTCCGGCCAGCACGCCCACGAACGTCCACCACTTCAGCGACAGGTAGGACCCTTCCACCACGATGGGCGGGATCGGGGCGGGCAGCGGGG
>NZ_VCMY01000054.1:0-36051 GCF_005924235.1 Mycobacterium sp. DBP42 | reverse complement strand
ACCACGTGCACCTGCTCGTCTCCTACCCACCGACGCTGGCGATCTCCACGCTGGTTCAGCGGCTCAAGGGCCGCGCCGCCTACGCGGTGCGCCACGAATACACCGGCGCGTGTGTCCGCGCTCGCATCCGCGCACACCTCTGGTCGCCGTCCTACTTCGCCGTCTCCTGCGGCGGCGCACCCTTGTCGATCATCAAGCAATACATCGACGAACAAGCCCGACCACTCTGAACGCCGGGCTACGCCCGCCGACAAACGGGATGGGCTCACCCCGGACTGAAGTCCGAGGCTTGCGCCCAAGAATCCGGTCATACGTGCGCCTTCCGAGCAGAAGCGCATCGGCGCCCTCGTATGCGGCGCCGATCTGTGCGCCCGAAACCTCGTCGACCAGGGGTGCCTGCCAGCCGCCGAACGAGAACCCTTCGGGGTCCTCGTCCGGGCCGCCCGGCGCCTGCCCGACGAGGTCGAGGGTTGCGAACAGTTCGATCTCGATGAGTCCCATGCCAGATCGACCCGGCCCGGCCCAAAAACTCATCGCAGGCCAGGCTGAGCAGTCGACTAGCTGTACTGACCACGGACGTTAGGAACGGCGTGGCGTAGTGACATGACGAAGACCTCCGAGTGAAGTGCGAGCTGTCGAGGAACGCACCAACTCACTCCGGAGGTCTTCATGTCCCACCGTAATGCCCCGTTGTCAGAAACCGGACGTCTGCGCCTAGCTCGGTGCATTGTTGAGGACGGTTGGCCGCTGCGGCGGGCTGCCGAACGGTTCCAGGTCTCGGTGAGCACCGCAGGTCGCTGGGCCGGCCGGTACCGCGAACTCGGTGATGCCGGCATGGCTGATCGCAGCTCACGACCTCACAACAGCCCCAAGAGAACACTCACCCGAACTGAGCGGCGCATCATCAAAGTCCGGGTCATCCGGCGTTGGGGGCCTGCGCGTATCGGTTATCTGCTGAGGTTGCATCCCTCGACGGTGCACCGCGTGCTGACCCGGTACGGCCTGGCCAAACTGCGCTGGCTCGACCGCCCGACCGGGCGGGTCATCCGCCGGATGGAATCAGCGGCGTGCGGCGATCTCGTGCATGTCGATGTCAAGAAGCTGGGCAAGATCCCGGACGGAGGCGGCTGGCGGATGTTGGGAAAACCTATCGGTAGCCGCAACAGGCAGGCCGACAAGAGTTCAGGGCAGACCAGCAAGTACCGCAATCCGGTGCGCGGGTATCACTTCTTGCACACCGCCATCGATGCGCACTCACGGCTGGCCTACTCCGAACTGCTGGCAGACGAACGCAAAGAGACGGCCGCAGCGTTCTGGCTGCGGGCCAACGCCTGGTTCAATCATTGCGGCTTTACGGTGCGGAAAGTGTTGACCGACAACGGGTCCTGCTATCGGTCGCACAAATTTCGCGATGCCCTGGGTGACATGGAGCACCGGCGCACCCGCCCCTACCGGCCACAAACCAATGGCAAAGTGGAACGTTTCCACCGCACCCTGGCCGACGAATGGGCCTACGCCCGGCTCTACACCAGCGACGCCGAACGCTGCGCCGAGTACCCGAGATGGCTACACAACTACAATCACAATCGCGGCCACACAGCACTCAAGGGTCAACCACCTGCCAGCCGCGTACCTAACCTCTCAGGTCAGTACAACTAGCACGCCATCGACGCTGCGCTCACGGGGTGCCGAGGTGCGAGTACCGTGCGCCCTCACCGCAGAGTCAACGGCACGGCGAGGCCACCCCGAGCCGAGCCGCTATAGCAGCGACAGAATCCGCTCGCCGACCTCGCTGGTCGACAGCTTCGCGTCACCGCGGGTGGCCAGGTGCTCGCTGACGGCCTTGTCGACGCGCGCCGCCGCGTCGGTCTCGCCGATGTGCGTGAGCAGCAGCGCCACGCTCATCACCGCGGCGGTCGGATCGGCGATCCCCTGCCCGGCGATGTCGGGCGCGCTGCCGTGCACCGGCTCGAACATCGACGGGTTGGTGCCCGTCGCATCGATGTTGCCCGAGGCGGCCAGCCCGATACCGCCGGAGACCGCGGCCGCCAGGTCGGTGATGATGTCGCCGAACAGGTTGTCGGTGACGATCACGTCGAACCGGCCGGGATCGGTGACCATGTGGATGGTTGCGGCATCGATGTGCTGGTAAGCCGTTTCGACGTCCGGATAGTCAGCACCGATCTCGTCGACGGTGCGCTTCCACAGCGAGCCGGCGAACGCCAGCACGTTGTTCTTGTGCACCAGCGTGAGGTGTTTGCGCCGCGCGCGAGCTTTCTCGAAGGCGTAACGCACCACGCGCTCCACCCCGAACCGGGTGTTGGTGGACACCTCGGTGGCGACTTCGTGCGGGGTGTCCACGCGGATCGCCCCGCCGGTGCCGGTATAGGGACCTTCGGTGCCTTCACGCACCACCACGAAATCGATGTCCGGGTTGCCGGCCAGCGGGCTGGAAACCCCGGCGAACAACTTCGACGGCCGCAGGTTCACGTGGTGGTCCAAGGCGAACCGCATGTTGAGCAGCAGGCCACGTTCGAGCACACCGCTGGGCACGGAGGGATCGCCGATGGCGCCCAACAGGATTGCGTCATAGCCCTTGAGCTCGTCGACGAACCCCTCGGGCAGGGTTTCCCCGGTCGCGTGGTAGCGGCGGGCACCCAGGTCGTACTCGGTGCGGTCCACGCCGGGCAAAACCGCGTCGAGCACCTTCAGCGCCTCGGCGATGACCTCCGGGCCGATGCCGTCGCCGGCGATAACAGCGAGTTTCATGACAGGTCAACCACTTCCAGTGTGGTGGCGTCGACCGCAGACGCGATCGCCGAACGCACCTCCTCGGGCACATCGGTGTCCAGCCGCAGCATCACGGTGGCGCTGTCGCCCTCGACGTCCTGGCTCAGCTGTGCGGCCAGGATGTTGACGTCGGCCCCGCCGAGCAGGGTGCCGATCTTGCCGAGCGCACCGGGCTGATCGTTGTAGTGGACGATGAGGTTGTATCCCTCGGCACGCAGGTCGAAGTTACGGCCGTTGATCTGGACGATCTTCTCCACCAGCTGCGGACCCGACAGCGTGCCCGCGACGTTCAGCGCGCTGCCGTCGGCGTGCACCGCGCGCACGTCGACCACGCTGCGGTGGTTGGGGCTCTCGGTGGCGGTGCTGATCTCAGCCGCCACGCCACGGTCGGCGGCCAGCGTCGGCGCGTTGACGAACGTCACCTGCTCGTCGACCACCGCGGAGAACAGTCCACGCAGCGCCGACAGTTTCAGAATCTCAACATCTTCGGACGCGAGCTCGCCGCGCACCTGCACCGACAACGAAACCGGTGGCGCATCGGACAGGGCGCCGACCAGCACACCCAGCTTGCGCACCAGGTCCAGCCAGGGCGCCACTTCTTCGCCGACGGCACCGCCGCCGACATTGACCGCGTCCGGTACGAACTCGCCGGCCAGCGCGAGCTTGACGCTGGCGGCCACATCGGTGCCGGCCCGGTCCTGCGCTTCGGCGGTGGAGGCACCCAGGTGCGGCGTCACCACCACCTGGGGCAGCTCGAACAGCGGGCTGTCGGTGCAGGGCTCGGTCGAGAAGACATCCAGACCGGCGGCGCGCACATGGCCGCTGGTGATCGCGTCGGCCAGGGCCTGCTCATCGATCAGGCCACCGCGGGCGGCGTTGACGATGATGACACCCGGCTTGGTCTTGGCCAGGTTTTCCTTGCCGAGCAGACCGGCGGTCTCCTTGGTCTTGGGAAGGTGCACCGAGATGAAGTCGGCGCGGCCGAGCAGCTCGTCCAGCGGCAGCAGTTCGATACCGAGCTGGGCTGCGCGGGCCTGCGAGACATAGGGGTCGTAGGCCACGATGTGCGCGCCGAACGCGGCCAGGCGCTGGGCGACCAGCTGCCCGATGCGGCCCAGCCCCACTACGCCGACGGTCTTGCCGAAGATCTCGACGCCCGAGAACGACGAACGCTTCCACGTATGTTCGCGCAGCGTGGCGTCGGCCGCGGGGATCTGCCGGGCGGTGGCCAGCAGCAGGGCCATCGCGTGCTCGGCGGCACTGTGGATGTTGGAGGTCGGCGCGTTGACCACGAGCACCCCACGGGCGGTGGCGGCGTCGACGTCGACGTTGTCCAGGCCGACGCCGGCGCGGGCGACGATCTTGAGCTTGGGGGCCGCGGCAATGACTTCGGCGTCCACCGTGGTGGCGGAACGCACCAGAAGCGCATCGGCATCGGGCACGGCAGCGAGCAGCTTCTCGCGGTCCGGACCGTCGACCCACCTGACCTCTACCTGGTCACCAAGGGCGGCGACGGTCGATTCCGCGAGCTTGTCGGCAATCAAAACAACGGGAAGACTCACGCGGACAGCCTAGTGTGTGCGCCCTACCACAGCCGAACCGCGTGCGGTGTACTGATGGGCGTGGACGTCACAATCGTCGGTAGCGGCCCCAACGGACTGTCCGCCGCTGTCATCTGTGCACGGGCGGGCTTGTCGGTACGCGTGATCGAAGCGCAGCAGACAGCCGGTGGCGGGGCGCGCACCCTGCCCGACCCGGAATTCTCCGGCGTCAGCCACGACATCTGTTCTGCGGTGCACCCGCTGGCGTTGGCCTCACCGTTCTTCGCCGCCTATGACCTGCAGGCCCGCGGAGTGAAGCTGCCCGCCCCCGAGATCTCCTATGCCAGTCCGTTGCAGAACCGCCCGGCGGCGATCGGCTACCGCGACATCGCGCGCACCTGCGCCGAACTGGATTCGGGAGATTCCTGGCGACGGCTGCTCGGCCCGTTGGCCGCCGATTGCGATGGCGTGGTGGGCCTCATCCTCGGCGACAAACGCTCGATTCCGCCGTCACTGGGCGCGGCGGCACGCTTTGCACCACGACTGCTGGCCCAGGGCACCCCGCTGTGGCGGTCCCTCAAAGGTGAGGACGCCCGCGCACTGTTCAGTGGTGTTGCCGCGCACACGATCTCGACCATGCCGTCCCTGGTGTCGGGCGGAGCCGGGTTGATGCTGGCTACGTTGGGGCACGCGGTGGGCTGGCCGATCCCGATCGGCGGATCGCAGGCCATCCCCGATGCACTGCTCGCCGATCTCGCCGCGCACGGCGGTGAGCTGGTCCTCGGGCACGAGGTCACCGAACCACCACCGGGCGTGGTCCTCTATGACACGGCACCCACGGCACTCCTGTCGATCTACGGAAAATCCCTGCCCTCGCGCTATGCCCGGGCGTTGAGTCGCTACACGTACGGGCCTGGCGTGGCGAAAGTCGATTTCGTGTTGAGCGGCGAGATCCCTTGGCGTGACCCACGTCTGGCGCAAGCCCCGACGCTGCATCTGGGTGGTAGCCGCGCGCAGATGGCCTTGGCCGAGTCCGAGGTCGCCGCGGGCCGCCACGCCGAGTGGCCCATGGTGCTGGCCGCACTCCCCCATATCGGCGACCCGTCCCGTATCGACGGCGCCGGTCGCCGTCCGATGTGGACCTACGTCCACGTACCCAACAATTCCACGCTGGACCTGGCCGAGACCGTGACCGAGATCATCGAACGCTTCGCGCCGGGCTTCCGCGATCTGGTGGTCGGGGTACGCAGCGTGCCGGCGTCACGCATGGACGAGCACAACGCCAATCTGGTCGGCGGCGACATCGGTGTGGGCGGCAACAACATGGCCAGCGCGTTGCTGGGCCCCACACCGCGGTTCGACCCGTGGACCACACCGATCCCCAAGGCGTACCTGTGCTCGTCGGCCACGCCGCCGGGCGGAGGTGTGCACGGAATGGCCGGGTTCTACGCCGCGCGCACCGTGCTGAAACGCGAGTTCGGCATCGCTGACCTGCCTAGGCTGGCGCCATGACCCAGCCCAAGGTAGCCGTCATCTACTACTCCGCGACCGGCCACGGCACCACCATGGCCCGGCGCGTCACCGCCACCGCCGAGGCCGCGGGCGCCGAGGTGCGGTTGCGGCCTGTCGCCGAGACCGCCGATCCGGCGTCCTTCGCCCACAATCCGGCCTGGACGGCGAATTACGAAGCCACCAAAGAACAACCGAACGCCACCGGGGACGACATCGTCTGGGCCGATGCGGTGATTTTCGGCTCACCCACCCGGTTCGGTTCGGTCGCTTCGCAATTGCGTGGATTCTTGGATTCGCTCGGTGGCCTGTGGTCGCAGGGCAAGCTTGCCGAACAGGTGTACGCCGGGTTCACTTCCACCAACACCGCCCACGGCGGTCAGGAGACCACGTTGCTGACGCTCTACGTGACGCTGATGCACTGGGGAGGGATCATCGTGCCACCGGGCTACACCGATCCGCTCAAGTTCTCCGACGGCAATCCGTACGGCGCGAGCCTGCTGGCCAACCACGACAACATCAACGAGTTCGACGACACCACCTACGACGCACTCGATCACCTGGCCCGGCGTGTGGTGAGTGTGGCTGCACGGCTTGGTTCCTAGCCACCGACGCGGGGCCATTTCGCGTAACCAGGGCCAAGGCAGGGTCCCGGCGCTCTACAGTCGACTGGTCAGCCTTGAATCCAACTCAAGGGAGTGGCCGGGTGTCGGACCGATACTTGCACCGTGTGACAGCCGCGTGCGGAGCCGTGATCGTGCTGGCGGCGGTGGCGTCGTGCGGCTCGGGAAAACCTGTGCGGGAAATCGAAGAAGACGTCACCATCCCGCGGATGACGATCGGCGAGACGATAACCGGTGAGCCCGAAGCACCGGCCGGTGACACCGAAGCTCCGTCGCACCCGCCCACGAGTCCCGAGATCCCGAGGGCCACCCCGCCGATCACCACCCCGCCGCAGGTCGCCGTCCCGCACTGAGGCGCGCCTGGGCATCCGGGAACGCGAAAGGCCAGTTACTGCACGCATTTTCCTAGCTTGCGTGCAACAACTGGCCAGTCAGCGTGCAGGTCAGGCCGTTTCGGTGATCGGCCGGTCGACCCAGCTCATCAGGTCGCGCAGCTTCTTTCCGGTGACCTCGATCGGGTGCTCGGCGTTGGCCTTGCGCAGCGCCTCGAGCTCCTTGTTGCCACCCTCGACGTTGGCGACCAGGCGCTTGACGAAGGTGCCGTCCTGGATATCGGTCAGGATGTCCTTCATGCGCTTCTTGGTGTCGGCGTCGATGACCCGCGGGCCCGACAGGTAGCCACCGAACTCCGCGGTGTCCGACACCGAGTAGTTCATCCGGGCGATGCCACCCTCGTACATCAGGTCGACGATGAGCTTGAGCTCGTGCAGCACCTCGAAGTAGGCCATCTCGGGGGCGTAGCCCGCCTCGACCATCACCTCGAAGCCGGCCTTGACCAGCTCTTCGGTGCCACCGCACAGCACGGCCTGCTCACCGAACAGGTCAGTCTCGGTCTCTTCCTTGAAGGTGGTCTTGATGACGCCGGCGCGGGCACCGCCGATGGCGGCAGCGTAGGACAGCGCCAGGGCCTGGCCCTCACCCTTGGGGTCCTGGTCGACGGCGATCAGGCAGGGCACGCCCTTGCCGTCGACGAACTGGCGACGCACCAGGTGACCGGGGCCCTTGGGGGCGACCATGCCGACGGTGACGTTGGCCGGGGCCTTGATCAGGCCGAAGTGGATGTTGAGGCCGTGGCCGAAGAACAGCGCATTGCCGTCCTGCAGGTTGGGCTCGATGTCATTCTTGAAGATCTCGGCCTGCGCGGTGTCGGGCGCGAGCACCATGATCACGTCGGCCCACTTGGCCACCTCGGCCGGGGTGTCGACCTCGAGGCCCTGCTCTTCGACCTTGGCGCGGGATTTCGAGCCCTCTTTCAGACCGACCTTGACCTGGACGCCCGAGTCGCGCAGCGACAGCGAATGCGCGTGCCCCTGGCTGCCGTAGCCGATGACGGCGACCTTGCGACCCTGGATGATCGACAGGTCCGCGTCGGCGTCGTAAAACATCTCAACTGCCATGCGAAATTTTCCTTCTCTTTCTAGCTCTACAGCCGACTAACGCTACTTGACGTGCTTACTTCACTGCGCTGATACCGCGCGGTCCGCGCGAGACCGACACCATGCCGGACTGTGCGATCTCGCGGATACCGTAGGGCTCCAGGACCCGCAGCAGGGCCTCCAGCTTCTCCGGGGTTCCGGTCGCCTCGACGGTCAGGGACTCGGTCGAAACGTCAACGACCTTGGCGCGGAACAGGTTCACCGCTTCGATCACCTGGCCGCGGTTGGACGCATCGGCACGCACCTTGATCAGGGCGAGCTCGCGGGAGACGGAGTTGTCGTCCTCCTGCTCGACGATCTTGATCACGTTGATCAGCTTGTTGAGCTGCTTGGTGATCTGCTCCAACGGCGATTCCTCGACGCTGACCACGATCGTCATCCGAGACATGTGCTTCTGCTCGGTGGCACCCACGGCCAGGGACTGGATGTTGTAGCCGCGGCGCGAGAACAGCGAGGCCACCCGGGCGAGAACACCGGGTTTGTCCTCGACCAACACCGACAAGGTGTGGGTGGGGGTGGTGTTGCTCATCAGGCATGCCCCTCGTTGTCGTTTTCGTCGAACAGCGGCCGGATGTCCCGGGCTGCCATGATCTCGTCATTGCTGGTGCCGGCGGCAACCATCGGCCACACCTGCGCATCCGCACCGACGACGAAGTCGATGACCACCGGGCGGTCGTTGATGGCCCGGGCCTGGTTGATGACGTCCTCGACGTCCTCGGCCCGCTCGCAGCGCAGGCCGGCGCAGCCCAGCGCCTCGGCCAGCTTGACGAAGTCCGGAATCCGGCGTGAGTGCGTGGCCAGGTCGGTCTGGCTGTAGCGCTGCTCGTAGAACAGCGTCTGCCATTGCCGCACCATGCCCAGGTTGCCGTTGTTGATCAACGCCACCTTGATCGGCGCGCCCTCGATGGCGCAGGTGGCCAGTTCCTGGTTGGTCATCTGGAAGCAGCCGTCACCGTCGATGGCCCACACCTCGGCCTCGGGGCGGGCGAACTTGGCGCCCATGGCCGCCGGGACGGCGTAGCCCATGGTGCCCAGGCCACCGGAGTTCAGCCACGTCTTCGGGTTCTCGTACTTGACGAACTGCGCGGCCCACATCTGGTGCTGGCCCACCCCGGCGACATAGACCGCCTCGGGTCCGGCGATCTGACCCAGCTTCTCGATGACGTACTCGGGGCTCAGGCTGCCGTCGCTCTGCGGGCCGTAGCTCAGCGGGTACGTCGACTTGAGGCCGGACAGGTACCCCCACCAGCCGTCGAGTTGCAGTGCGGCGCTTGTGATCCCGTCGCGGCGCAGCACCTCGATCAGGTCGGTGACGACGGCCTTGACGTCACCGACGATCGGCACGTCGGCGTGGCGATTCTTGCCGATCTCGGCCGGGTCGATGTCGGCGTGGATCACCTTCGCCTCGGGGGCGAACGAGGACAGCTGGCCCGTGACACGGTCGTCGAACCGGGTGCCAAGGGCGATCAGCAGGTCGCTCTTCTGCAGGGCGCCCACCGCGGCCACGGTGCCGTGCATGCCTGGCATCCCGAGGTGCTGGGGGTGGCTGTCCGGGAACGCACCGCGCGCCATCAGGGTGGTGACGACGGGGATGCCGGTCAGCTCGGCCAGCTCGAGCAGTTCGGCGCTGGCCTCACCACGGATGACACCGCCACCGACGTAGAGCACCGGCTTGCGTGCCGCGGCGATCAGCTTGGCGGCCTCGCGCACCTGACGGCTGTGCGGTTTGGTGTTCGGCTTGTAGCCGGGCAGATCCAGCTGCGGCGGCCAGGAGAAGGTGCACTGGCCCTGCAGGATGTCCTTGGGGACGTCGACGAGCACCGCGCCCGGTCGGCCCGAGCGGGCGATGTGGAAGGCCTCGGCCATCACCTGGGCGATGTCGTCACCGTTGCGCACCAGGAAGTTGTGCTTGGTGATCGGCATGGTCATGCCGGTGATGTCGGCTTCCTGGAAGGCGTCGGTGCCGATCAGGCTGCGGCCCACCTGCCCGGTGATGGCCACCACGGGGATGGAGTCCATCTGGGCGTCGGCCAGCGGGGTGATCAGGTTGGTGGCGCCGGGGCCCGAGGTGGCCATCATCACGCCGACCTTGCCGGTGGCGTGGGCGTAACCGCTGGCCGCGTGGCCGGCGCCCTGCTCGTGACGGACGAGCACGTGGCGCAGCTTCTGGGAGTCGAACAGCGGATCGTAGACCGGCAACACGGCGCCGCCCGGGATGCCGAAGACGACGTCGACGCCGAGCTCTTCGAGCGACCGGACGACTGCCTGGGCGCCGGTGAGCTGCTGCGGTGCAACCCGATTGGGCTGTCCCGAATCTGATTTGGTCTTGGCTGCGCCGTTGGCAGGCGCTGTTCCCGACCGGGCTGGCGGTCGTGTTGTCGGTGCGCTCACGATGTCCTCTTCACGGTTGCGTCACATTCCTCTTGGCGGAAACTTCAATTTTTCAATGGTTCCGGCGCGCTTGTTGGGCAAATAAAAAACCCCCGTCAGCCGGCAGCTGTACGAGGGTGGCGCGTCGATGCGGTTGGCTATGCCCGGCAGGGGGCCAGCGCGGCATCAACGCGCCAACCAATTACTACGAGCAATCCGGGGGTCTGCATAGCACTTGACGGTAGCTGCCGTACAGGTTAAAGGTCAAATTGCCCGCCCTGGCTCTCGGCAATCCGGGCCGCGCCTGCGGGCCGGCCGGCTGGCTGATGCAAGGATGAGCCTGTGAGCGCACGTTCGGCAACCGCCCCCGTCGTCATCCGGATATCGCCCATGGCCCACCTGGCAGTCGGCTTCCTGACGCTGGGCCTGTTGACCCTGGTGCTGAGCAATCCGACCGTGTTCTCGGTGCTGCTGGTGATCCCGGTTGCCTTGTCGGCGGCCATCATCCGGTACCGCACCACCGCCGATGCAGACTCGGTGACCGCACGTGCTCTGACGCGCAGCCGCACGGTGTCCTGGGACGAGATCAAAGGACTGCGGTTCGACCGGGCGTCCTGGGCGATTGCCGACCTCACAGACGGAACCGACCTGCGCCTGCCGGCCGTGACGTTCGCAACACTGCCGTTGCTGACCGAGGTGAGCGGTGGCCGGGTGCCGAATCCGTACGCCTGACCGTTCAGCGCCGTTCAGCGCTGTGTCATCCGAGTGGGTTGCCGCCGTTGAGCAGCACCCAGATGGCGATGCCGCCGGCCACGCCCAGCAACAGGGCGACGAATGATCCGACGAAGGGCCGCCGGGCCCAGCCTCGACCGGCGTCGAATCCGTAGCGGCCCGGGCCGGTCAGGATGATCGCGGCCGCGGCCGCGGCAACGATCAGCCGGTATTCGGTTCCGTCGGTGATCACTTCCGAGAGCCGGGCCTGCTCATGGGCCGCCATCGCCGCGGCGAGCACCCCGTTGATCAGGTAGGCCAGGGCGCCGGCCGCAGCGATCGGCGTGAACAGCCCCAGCACCAGCAACACACCGGCGGCGATCTGGCCGCCGGTGGCCGCATAGGTCAGGATGTCGGCGTTCTTGAAGCCCATCTCGCCCAGCGAGGTGTTGAACCCGTCCAGACCCGGGCCGCCCCACCATCCGAACGCCTTCTGCAGGCCGTGGATGATCATCAGCCCGCCCAGGGCCACCCGCAGGATCAGCAGACCCAGGTCCTGGGTGCCTCTGCGGCCGGCAGCCTTGACGCGATCGTCGACGAACTCGTCGCGTTCGATCTCGGCCGGCTCGGCCGAGAAGGGCGCCATCGGGGCGGGGCCGCCGGGCTGTGCATAGGGCAGCGGCTCGGGGTCGGCGACCAGGCTGAACGCCGACTGATCACCCGTTTTGGAGTCGTAGCGCGGAATCGCGGTGGTTTCGAAGTCCCCGCCGTACGTCGCCGACGGCAGGTCATCTTCTGGGTCGACCAGGCTGGCTCCGGCCGGCCTGGCGGCATCGTCCGAGTAACCCGGTCGTTGCCAGGCTTGTGGGTCCTGCGAGTGACTGGTCACAGCTGCCAGGGTAAGTGCAAGTTCGGTTCGATCCGAGCATTTACCCCGGCGCTTCTGCCTGGTATCGGGCCGCTGGGGACGCGGCGCACGGTCCCGACGTGGCGCGCACTGCCGGGTCATCCGTAATCTGGCGGCATGAAATCGCGCCGGCGGATGACGGGGGTGGCCGCCGTTCTGTGTGCCGCGATGCTGGTCGGTTCGGGCTGCGCCCGATTCGACGCGGCCCAGTCCGAGCCGTTCACCACGGAACCGAAGATGGAGCCGGGGCCCACCACGACCCCGCCGCCTCCACCTCCACTGCCGGCCAAGCCGTTTCCGAAGGAATGCAAGGCGACTGGCGTCATGCAGGGCTGCCTGGACAGCACCAGCGGTTTGGTCATGCTGCCCGACAGCCAGTCCGCCCTGGTCGCCGAGCGGCTCACCGGCGCGGTCAAGCAGGTTTCGGTGAAGGCCGAGCCGAAGGTCAAGGTGACGATCCCGGTCGATCCGTCTGGTGACGGCGGCCTGATGGACATCGTGTTGTCGCCGACGTACGGGCAGGACGGGCTGATGTACGCCTACGTCAGCACGCCGACCGACAACCGGGTGATCCGCATCGCCGAGGGCGACGTGCCGAAGCCGATTCTCACCGGCATCCCCAAGGGGGCCACCGGAAACATGGGATCGCTGACCTTCACGAGCAAAACCACGCTGCTGGTTCAGACCGGTGATGCCGGCGATCCGGCACTGGCGGCCGATCCCAATTCACTGGCCGGCAAGGTGCTGCGCATCGAGCAGCCCACCACGGTCAACCAGGCGCCGATCACCACGGCGCTGAGCGGCCTCGGCGCGGCCGGGTCCATGTGTGTGGATTCGGCCGACGGCTCGCTCTACGTCACCGACCGCACTCCGAGTGCCGATCGGCTGCAGCGGATCACCAAGGATTCCAAGGTGTCCACGGTGTGGACGTGGCCGGACCGACCGGGCGTTGCCGGGTGCGCGGCCCTGGAGGGCACGGTGTTGGTCAACCTGGTCGACTCGAAGAAGACCGTTGCGGTGCGCCTGGCGCCCGACACCGGCGCCGTGACCGGTGACCCCGAGGTGGTGCGGGAGAACGTGCGCGGGCACGCGTGGGCATTGCAGCTCTCCCCCGACGGCAATGTGTGGGGCGCGACGGTGAATCGAACGACCGGAGATGCCGAGAGTTTCGACGACGTCGTCTTCCCGCTCTTCCCGCAGGGTGGCGGCTTCCCGCGCAGCAACGCTGACAACACCTGACGCACAACACATTTCGACGTGAGTTGACTCTCCGGGCCTGACCGGCGGTTGCCACACCGCCGGCGGAATACGCATACCGGGCTCACAACCGGGTCTTAGAAATGGTTGGGCTATCACGTACCATTGTCCGGGTGCCTGACCGCCAGCGCCGCAGATATGCACCGCGGCTCCCGCGTGAAGAACGGCGCGAGCAACTTCTGGATGCGGCGATGACCGTGCTCCACGACTGCCCCTTGCACGAGCTGAGGATGGAGGCGGTCGCCGAGGCCGGCGGAGTCGGCAAACCCGTGCTCTACACCGCGTTCCGGACGCGCACCGAACTGGTGACCGCCTTACTCATCCGCGAGCACCAGAACGGGCTGAGCCAGGTGCTGACCGCCCTGCCCAAGAATCTGTCTGCCTCCGGCCCCACCGACGCCTACACCGCGACCGTCACCGGGTTCCTCCGTTGCGTGTTGGAGAATCCGACGCGCTGGCGGCTCATCCTCACCGTGCCCGACAGTGCCCCGCGGGACTATCGGGCGGCGGTCCGCAACGCACGCAACCAGATCCTCGCGCAGGTCGAGCAAATGGCGAAAGCCGGCATCGCGGTCGATCCCCGGCTTGCTGCGCTCGATCCGGAGCTGCTCGGCCACACGTTGCTCTCGTTCGCCGAGATGCTCGGCCGGCTGGCCGTACACGATCCGGACAACTACCCGCGCGAGCGGCTCGAGCAATATGCCGCCGCGGCGATGACGATGATCGCCGGCCGGTGAGCTGACGGGCCGGTTATCCGGCCTGCCCGCACGCGGACAAGACCAACTCACGGACCCGGGCGGCGTCGGCCGAGCCCTTGGTGGCCTTCATCACCGCGCCGACGATCGCCCCGGCGGCCTGGACCTTTCCGCCGCGAATCTTCTCCACCACATCGGGATTGGCGGCCAGCGCCTCGTCCACGGCCGCCTGGATCACCGAGTCGTCACGCACGAGGGCCAGGCCCCGGTCGGCCATTACCTGCTCGGGCTCGCCCTCGCCGGCCAACACGCCCTCGACGACCTGGCGGGCCAGCTTGTTGGACAGTGTGCCCTCGTCGACGAGTTTGACGACGGCGGCCACCTGGGCCGGGGTGATCGGAAGGTCGGACGCGGCCACGTCGGTTTCATTGGCCTTCTGCACCAAGAAGTTGCCCCACCAGGCGCGCGCGGCCTCGCTGGAGGCGCCGTGGGAGACGGTGGCGGCCACCAGCTCGACCACACCGGCGTTGACGAGATCGCGCATCACCTCGTCGGAGACGCCCCAGTCCTGCTGAATCCGCTTGCGCGCCAACCACGGCAGCTCCGGGATGGTCTCACGCAGCCGTTCGACCAATTCGGCGTCGGGAGCGACCGGCTCGAGGTCGGGCTCGGGAAAGTAGCGGTAGTCCTGCGCGGTTTCCTTGCTGCGCCCCGGAGAGGTGTACCCATCTTCATGGAAGTGCCGGGTCTCCTGGGTGACCGTGCCGCCGGAGTTGAGCACCGCGGCCTGGCGGCGCATCTCGTACCGGACGGCCACCTCGACGCTCTTGAGCGAGTTCACGTTCTTGGTCTCGGTGCGGGTGCCGAACTCGGCGGCGCCGACGGACTTGAGGGACAGGTTCGAATCGCACCGCATCGACCCCTGGTCCATCCGCACATCCGAAACACCCAAGCCGCGCAGTAGATCTCGCAGGGCCGTGACGTAGGCCCGAGCGATTTCCGGTGCGCGCGCGCCGGTTCCCTCGATGGGCTTGGTGACGATCTCGATCAGCGGAACGCCGGCCCGGTTGAAGTCGGCCAGCGAGGTGGTGGCGCCCGCGATGCGGCCGGTGTCGCTGCCCAGGTGGGTCAGCTTGCCGGTGTCCTCCTCCATGTGGGCACGCTCGATCTCGACACGGAACGTGGTGCCGTCGTCGAGCGGCACGTCGAGGTATCCGTTGACGGCGATCGGCTCGTCGTACTGGGAGATCTGGTAGTTCTTCGGCTGGTCCGGGTAGAAGTAATTCTTCCGGGCGAACCGGCCCCAGGGCGCGATGTCGCAGTTGAGCGCCAGGCCGATGCGGATCGCCGCCTCGACCGCCGCCTCGTTGAGCACTGGCAAAGACCCGGGCAGCCCGAGGCATACCGGGCAGACCAGCGTGTTGGGCTCGGCACCGAACCGGTTGGCGCAGCCGCAGAACATCTTGGTGGCCGTGGACAGCTCGACGTGCACCTCCATGCCCATGACCGGCTCGTAGGCGGCGATGACGTCGTCGTAGTCGACGAGTTCAGCGGTAGCGACAGACATGGTGTCGATCCTAGTTGGGCGCAATTCTCCTCGGCGAGCAGACGCGTATGTACCCGTTCTCGCTGGTGAAACGGTGCATTTGCGCCTGCTGGCAGGGAAGAAATCAGCCGAAGAACTCCGCGGCGTCGTCATAACGGGACTGCGGTACCAGTTTCAGCTGGCGGGTCGCATCGGCCAGCGATACCCGGCCGATGTCCTGGCCTTGCAACGACACCATCATCCCGAATTCGCCGGCATGTGCGGCATCGGCCGCGTTCACGCCGAACCGGGTGGCCAGCACGCGGTCGTACGCGGTCGGGGTGCCGCCGCGCTGCACGTGGCCCAGTACCGTGACGCGCACATCTTTCTTGATGCGCTTTTCCACCTCGAGCGCCAATTGCTGTGCCACACCGGTGAATTTCTCGTGCCCGAACTCGTCCATCCCGCCCTGGCGCAGTTGCATGGTGCCTTCGGCCGGCTTCGCCCCTTCGGCCACCACACAGATGAAGTGTGACGACCCGTGCTGGAACCGCTTCTTGACCAGCCGGCAGACCTCCTCGACATCGAACGGCTGCTCGGGGATCAGCGTCATGTGCGCGCCCGAGGCGATGCCGGCGTTCAGTGCGATCCAGCCCGAGTGCCGGCCCATCACCTCGACCAGCATGACCCGCTGATGCGATTCGGCCGTGCTGTGCAATCGATCGATCGCCTCGGTCGCCACCTGCAGCGCCGTGTCGTGTCCGAAAGTCACGTCCGTGCAGTCGATGTCGTTGTCGATGGTCTTGGGTACCCCGACCACCGGGACATTCTCCTCGGACAGCCAGTGGGCGGCGGTCAGCGTGCCTTCACCACCGATCGGGATCAGCACGTCGATCCCGTTGTCCTCGAGTGTCTGCTTGATCTGCTCCAGGCCCGCCCGCAGCTTGTCCGGATTGACCCGCGCGGTGCCCAGCATGGTGCCACCCTTGGCCAGCAACCGGTCGTTGCGGTCGTCGTTGGCCAGTTGGATACGGCGATCCTCCAGCAGACCGCGCCAGCCGTCGAGGAACCCGACCACCGACGACCCGTAACGCTGATCGCAGGTCCGCACCACCGCCCGGATCACCGCGTTCAGGCCAGGACAGTCACCGCCGCCGGTGAGAACTCCGATGCGCATGGGCACCATCTTGCCCCGCCCGGCACGACCGTGCCGGGCATAAAACGGTTACAGCGCGCTGGGCAACGGACCGCGGGCCGCCTCGTACGCCGCGCCGACGCGGTACAGCCGGTCGTCGGCCAGGGCCGGCGCCATGATCTGCAGACCGACGGGCAGGCCGTCGTCGGGCGACAGGCCCGACGGAACCGACATGCCGCAGTGCCCGGCCAGGTTCAGCGGCAGCGTGCACAGGTCGAACAGGTACATGGCAAGCGGATCGTCGACCTTCTCCCCCAGCCGGAACGCCGTCGTCGGTGTCGCCGGGGACACCAGGACGTCCACGCTTTGGTAGGCCTGCTCCAGGTCACGGGCGATCAGGGTGCGCACCTTCTGCGCCTGGTTGTAGTAGGCGTCGTAGTAGCCCGCCGACAACGCATATGTGCCGATCATGATCCGGCGCTTGACCTCCGGCCCGAATCCGGCGGCCCTGGTCAACGCCATGACCTCCTCGGCGCTGTGGGTGCCATCGTCGCCGACACGCAGCCCGAACCGCATCGCGTCGAATCGGGCCAGGTTGCTGGACACCTCCGACGGCAGGATGAGGTAGTAGGCGTCCATCGCGTGGTCGAAGTGCGGGCAGTCGACCTCACTGACTTCGGCGCCGAGTGCGGTCAGCTGGGCGACTGCGGCATTGAACGACTCCAGCACGCCGGGCTGGTATCCCTCACCACGCAGCTGCTTGACCACGCCGACGCGCACGCCCTTGAGATCACCGGCCGCACCGGCCCGGGCCGCACCGACCACGTCGGGCACCGGGGCGTCCACGGAGGTGGAGTCGCGCGGATCGTGGCCGGCGATCAGCTGGTGCAGCAGCGCGGTGTCGAGCACGGTGCGCGCGCAGGGGCCGCCCTGGTCCAGCGAGGATGCACACGCGATCAGGCCGTACCGCGAGACGGTGCCGTACGTGGGCTTGACACCGACGGTCGCGGTGAGCGCGGCCGGCTGACGGATCGACCCGCCGGTGTCGGTGCCGATGGCGAGTGGGGCCTGGTAGGCCGCGAGCGCCGCGGCGCTACCGCCGCCCGATCCGCCCGGCACCCGCTCGGTGTTCCACGGGTTGCGGGTCGGGCCGTAAGCCGAGTTCTCCGTCGACGACCCCATGGCGAATTCGTCCATGTTCGTCTTGCCGAGGATCGGAATGCCCGCGGCACGCAGCCGCGCGGTCACCGTCGCGTCGTACGGCGCACGCCAGCCTTCCAGGATCTTGGATCCCGCGGTGGTGGGCATGTCGGTGGCGGTGAAGACGTCCTTGAGCGCCAGCGGAACCCCGGCCAGCGGCGACGGCAGCGTCTCACCGGCGGCCACGGCCGCGTCGATCCGGGCCGCGGCGGCCAGCGCGGACTCGGCTGCCACGTGCAGGAAAGCGTTGAAACGGTCGTCGGTCGCGGCGATCTGGTCCAAGTGGGCCTGGGTCACCTCGGTCGAGGAGACCTCCTTGGCCGCGATCTGGGCCCCTAGGGTCGCCGCATCGCGACGGGTCAAATCACTCATGCTCGTCATTCACCCTCTCCGAGAATCCGCGGCACGGCGAAGCGCCCGTCTTCGGCACGCGGCGCGGCGGCCAGCGCTTCCTCCTGCGTCAGGCACGGCTCGACAACGTCAGGCCGGCTGACGTTGACGTCCTTCAGCGGGTTGTCCGTCGGCTCCACACCGGTGACATCGACGGACTGAATCTGGCTGACGTGGCCGAGGATGGCGTCCAGCTGGCTGGCGTAACTGTCCAGTTCGTCGTCGGTCAGCGCCAGACGCGCCAGACGCGCCAGATGGGCAACCTCGTCTCGGGAGATCTTCGACACGACAAAGCAGCCTAGTCAAAGCACCAAACCAGGCTCGCCCCGGCGGTGGTCCGGGCCGGCCACCGGCATGCCGCGGCACCCCTGCTGTGCAAAGGTGTTGCGCGTGCCTTCGTATCTGCTGCGGGTCCAGCTCGAGGACCGACCAGGCAGCCTCGGCTCGCTCGCCGTGGCGCTCGGCTCGGTCGGCGCCGACATCCTTTCGCTCGACGTCGTCGAGCGCGGAGCCGACTATGCCATTGACGATCTGGTCGTCGAGCTGCCGCAGGGCTCCATGCCGGACACCTTGATCACCGCTGCCGAGAACCTGTCCGGCGTCTACGTCGACAGCATCCGTCCACACACCGGGTTGCTTGAGGCACATCGTGAGCTCGAGCTGATCGACCATGTCGCCGCGGCCCGCTCCAAGGCAGACCGGCTGCGCGTCCTCGCCGAAGAAGCACCCCGGGTGCTGCGCGTCAGCTGGTGCGTCGTGGTCCGCTCCACCGCAACGGGCGTGGAACGCATCGCCGCGAGCCACGGCGCGCCCGAGACGCAGGCGCAGTCGGCGCCCTGGTTGCCACTGGCGCAGGCCGCCCCGCTCGACGGCACCCAAGACTGGGTGCCGCAGGTCTGGCGCGACATGGACACCACCCTGGCCGCCGCGCCGTTGGGCGACCACGACACCGCGGTCGTGCTGGGCCGCCCCGGCGGTCCGGGCTTCCGGCCGTCGGAGGTGGCGCGGCTGGGTTACCTGGCCGGGATCGTGGCCACGATCCTGCGCTGAATCGGCCGACCAGACGCACCCGTCGAAGCTGTTAGCGTCTAGCCGAATTCACTACACAACCGCATCCACCACGGGAGGCGTCAGGTGGGGAGCCTACTGATTGTCCTTGCCGTCCTGCTGTTCATCGCGGCGGCGGTGGTGTTCATCGCTGCATGGAACAAACCGAGTACGGCCGACCGGCCGCCCGGCAGACACGATCCGGTGAGGTTCGCCGAGACCGCAGGCTTCGGCCCCCACCAGCTCGGGCCGGGCGCAATCGTCAGCCACGGCGGAGTCGACTACGTGGTGCGTGGTTCGGTAACGCTGCGTGACGGTCCTTTCGTATGGTGGGAACACCTCTTGGAGGGTGGACCGGAACCCGTCTGGTTCGGCGTCGCAGTGGACGACGGACGGCTGGACCTGACCATGTGGTACCGGCGCCAGGACCTGGCACTGCACCCCCGAGGGGACCACACCATCGACAACGTCAGGTACCGCGAATCCGAACGCGGACGCGCCTCCTACACCACCGAGGGAACCACCGGTCTGCCACCGGCCGGCGATGTGACATACGTCGACTACAACAGTGCCGACGAAACCAGATTCCTGGGATTCGAGCAGTGGGCGCCGACGATGCCCTGGGAGGTTTCCGTCGGCCGCACGGTGTTGCCCGGCGAACTCACCGTGTACCCCGCCCCGCCCCCGACCGGATAGGACGCCCCGGGCGACGCGGTATCGCGGGACAGCGACTCCGCTTGTCGGCGCCCGGCCGACACACCCCCGACTGCTACGGTGCGATTACCCGCACCGCTCCCATCGCCGTACGGAAGGTTCGCGTGGACACGCTCCTGATCGCGCTCGTCATCGTTCTATTGGTAGCCGTAGTACTTGTTGTCGTCATGTCGCGCCGGCGGAAAAAGCCTGTTGCACCAAGCGCACGCCAGGACCCGCTCAGATTCGCCGCGACGGCACCAGAGTTCGGCCCACGCCAGCTCGGACCGGGAGCCATCGTCAGCCACGGCGGCGTCGACTACGTGGTGCGCGGCACGGTCACCCTGCGCCAGGGCCCGTTCGTGTGGTGGGAACATCTCCTCGAAGGCGGCGCCGAACCGATCTGGTTCAGCGTCGAGGAGGACGAGGGCCGACTGGAACTCGTGATGTGGACCCGCCGCAAGAACCTCACGCAGCAACCCGGCGGCGAACTGGCGGTCGACGGCGTCGCCTACGGGGAAACCGAACGGGGCCGTGCGTCCTACACGACCGAAGGCACCACCGGGTTACCCGGCGGGGGCGAGATGGAGTTCGTCGACTACGCCGACGCGGGCGAGACGAACTTCCTCGGGTTCGAGCGATGGGCGCCGGAGATGCCGTGGGAGGTATCGGTGGGAAGGCCGGTGCGGCCCGGCGAACTCACCGTCTACCCGGCGCCGCCGGCCACCGCCTAGGACAGCCCTTGCCCTTGCATCGACTCGCCATACCCCCGGCCGACGTGTCGGGAACGGAATTGCGGCTCGCGTTGAACGGCCCGGCCGCATCGCCGCTGGTGACCCACGAGGTAGTGCACCCCGACGGCGGCGTCCTGATTCTCGGAGTGCTCGGCGCATCACACATCATCACCGTCACGACCGCGAATTGCCATTTCTCCGAAGAGGTTTCGTGCACAGCCCAGGCCGAGGCCAAGCTGCCTGGCCGCGCCGTCGCGCCCGGCTACCGTCTCGACTCGCACACCCGCGCCCACGACGCGGCCGACTTTCGCCGGCTTGCCCACACCTTGCGCCACCGATGTACCCACGATCGCGGGTGGCTGGGCGGCACATTTCCCGGTGACCGGGCCGCGCTCACCGCGCTGGCCGCCGAACCCGACGGGGCCGGCTGGCACTGGCAGACCTGGCATCTGTATCCCGACGCCACCGGCGGTAGCGTCGTTTACACCAGCAGCCGGTGGCGGTCATGAGCCGCAGCAACGGGTTCTGGTTGGCCGGCGGACTGGCAATCGCCGGTGTCGTGTTCCTGGTGTGGGGAATCGCACTGTTGGGCAACAACATCCGCTCACATGTGGCGGACAGATACCAGGAGTACTCGCGCGACGCGGGCGGTTCGCGCTATGTGTGCGACGGCTCACCCCAACGCGTGGCCGACGAACTCGCCGCCTTCAAGGCGCCCGAGGCCCGCGCGACCGATCGCGGCACCACCTACCTGCGCTACGACGACGACATCGTGTCCGTCGGCCCCGACGCCAACCACCCATGCAGCATCCGAGTCGAGGACACCAACGCCCGATACCGCCACGGCGGCTTCATCTATCTGGGCCCAGGATTCACCCCCGGCTCACCCGCGGGCGGCGCCGGCGGCAGCTCGGGCGGCCCCGGTGGGGCGAAGTAGTGCCCACAGCACGGCCAACCAATTAAGGAGAGTTCCATGTATTTGGCCATCGTCGAATTCGGAACGGTCAGCGGCGAAAGCCTGCTGCAGAACGTGGTCGCCGCGATCCTGTACTTCGTCGTCGGCGTCGTGGTCCTGCTGTCCGGCTTCCTGATGGTCAACCTGTTGACGCCGGGCAACCTGCGCACTCTGGTGTTCGTCGAGCGGCGGCCCAACGCTGTCGCCGTGGCCTGTGGCATGTACGCCGCGCTGGCATTGGTGGTCGCCACCGCCATCGCGGCGAGTTCCAGCGAACTCGCTCAAGGCCTGGTCGACGCCGCGGTATACGGCTTCGTCGGTGTCGCCCTGCAGGGGGTGGCGCTCATCGTGCTCGAGATCGCTGTGCCCGGGCGCTTCCGTGACCTGATCACCGAAGAACATCTGCACCCCGCAGCCGTCGCCACGGCGGTTGCCCTGCTGGCCGTGGGAGCGGTCAACACCGCGGCCTTGTCATGACTGTCAAAGCGGCGCCGACCCGCACGGGGTAATTGCTGGCGCCCCCGCCAGGATCGACGAACAACGGGGACGAGCAGAGGAGAAGCCACGTGGACCTGGCGCGGTCTACCCCGCGTTGGCGGGCGTTGCTGTTGGCGGCCGTCACCGCATGCGCAGCGTGCGGGATCGTCTATGAACTTGCCCTGATCACCCTGTCGACCAGCATCCACGGTGGTGGCATCGTCGCGACGTCATTGATCGTCGCCGGCTACGTCGCCGCGTTGGGCGCGGGTGCGCTGCTGGTCAAACCGCTGCTGGGCCGGGCGGCGATCACCTTCATCGCCGTCGAGACATTGCTGGGCATCTTCGGCGGGCTGTCCGCGGCTGCGCTGTATATGGCGTTTGCATTCGTCGGCGGCTCGCTGTGGGTACTTGCGGTGGGAACAGCGCTCATCGGCGCCCTGGTAGGGGCCGAGGTGCCGCTACTGATGACGCTGCTGCAGCGCGGACGGAAGGCCGGTGCCGCCGACGCCGGTCGGGTCCTGGCCAACCTCAATGCGGCTGACTACCTGGGGGCGTTGATCGGCGGACTACTGTGGCCGTTTCTTCTGCTGCCCCAGCTGGGCATGATCCGCGGTGCGGCAGCCACCGGCATCATCAACCTGACCGCGGCCGCCGTGGTGAGCGTGTTTCTGTTGCGCCGGGTGGTCAGCCGCGGTGAACTGATCGCCGCCCTGGGTGTGCTCGCGACCTCACTCGGCGTCCTCACCGCCCTGCTGATCTCCGCCGACGACATCGAAACGACCACGCGGCAAACGCTTTACGCCGACCCCATCGTGGCGTTCCAGCGGTCGGCCTACCAAGAGATCGTGGTGACCCGCAGGGACAACGACACCCGGCTGTATCTCGACGGAGCGCTGCAGTTCTCCACTCGCGACGAGTTCCGCTATACCGAGAGCCTGGTCTACCCCGCGCTCGGCGCCGACACCCGTTCGGTGCTGATCCTCGGTGGTGGCGACGGTCTCGCCGCACGAGAACTGCTGCGGCAACCCGGAATCGACACGATCGTTCAGGTCGAGCTGGATCCCGCGGTGATCGATCTGGCCCGCACCACACTGCGCGACATCAACAAGGGCTCCCTGCAGGACCGCCGTGTACACGTCGTCGTCGACGATGCGTTGACATGGCTGCGGAATCCGCAGCCGATGCCCGCAGGCGGATTCGACGCGGTCATCGTTGATCTGCCCGACCCGGACACCCCGGCGTTGGGCCGCTTGTACTCGACCGAGTTCTATGCGTTGGTCAGCCGGGCGATGGCTCCCCAGGCACTGCTGACGGTTCAGACGGGAAGCCCGTTCTCCACGTTGAATGCGTTCTGGCGCAACATCTCCACGATCGAGTCCGCCGGCTTCGCCGTCACGCCGTACCACGTTCATGTGCCGACCTTCGGCGACTGGGGTTTCGCCCTGGCCCGCCTCGGCTCGACCCCGCCGAAACCGGCCATGCCGCCCGACACGCCGCAGCTGCGGTTCCTCGACCAGCGGGTGCTCGACGCCGCGACGGTGTTTTCCGACGACATCGGCCGCCGTCCGATGGAGCCGTCGACGCTGGCGAACCCCCGCATCGTCGAGGACATGCGATCGGGTTACCGGTGACCGTTGCGGTCCGTCATCGGCACACCGACCACCGCGCCGGACGGTCACCTCAACCGCTGTTCGACGGGCCTTCGGCCAGCAACGCCCGGAAGCCGTCCTCGTCGAGGATCGGGACCCCGAGTTCCACGGCCTTGTCGTACTTGGACCCGGGCGCATCCCCGGCGACCACGTAGGCGGTCTTCTTCGAGACCGAGCCGGCGGCCTTTCCGCCGCGGCTGATGATGGCTTCCTTGGCCTCGTCGCGGGAGAACCCGGGCAGGGACCCGGTCACCACGATCGACAGGCCTTCCAAGGTGCGTTCGATGCTGGCGTCACGCTCGTCGGCCATCCGGACCCCGGCAGCGCGCCACTTGTCGACGATGGCGCGGTGCCAGTCGACGGTGAACCAGTCGACGACGGCGGCCGCGATCGTCGGGCCGACCCCTTCCACCGCGGCCAACCGCTCTTCGCCTGCGGCGATGATGGCGTCCAGGCTGGCGAACTCGGTGGCCAGTGCACGGGCCGCGGTGGGCCCGACGTGGCGGATCGACAACGCGACCAGTACCCGCCACAGCGGCTGGGCCTTGGCCTGGTCCAGGTTGGCCAACAGCCGCTTGCCGTTGGCCGAGAGCTCCCCGGCCTTGGTGGTGAACAGTTCGGTGCGCAGCAACTGCTCAGCGGTCAGGGTGAACAGATCGCCCTCGTCGGCGATCACCCCGGCCTGCAGCAGCGCGGTGGCTGCCTCGTAGCCAAGCCCTTCGATGTCGAATGCGCCGCGGCCCGCGACGTGAAACACCCTCTCCCGCAACTGTGCTGGGCAACTTCGGGTGTTCGGACAGCGAATGTCGGCGTCCCCCTCCTTGGCGGGGGCCAGCACGGTGCCGCATTCGGGGCAGTTGGTCGGCATGACGAACGCATGCTCGGATCCGTCCCGCAGGTCGACCACGGGGCCGAGCACCTCGGGAATGACGTCGCCGGCTTTGCGGATCACCACGGTGTCGCCGATCAGCACCCCTTTGCGCTGAACCTCTGTCGCGTTGTGCAACGTGGCCAGGCCGACGGTCGATCCGGCCACCTTGACCGGCTCCATGTAGGCGAACGGGGTGACCCGTCCGGTCCGCCCCACACTCACGCGGATGTCCAGCAGTTTCGTGGTGGCCTCTTCCGGTGGGTATTTGTAGGCCACGGCCCAGCGCGGCGCCCGCGACGTCGAGCCGAGCCGACGCTGCAGCGCCACTTCGTCGACTTTGACCACCAGGCCGTCGATCTCGTGGTCGACGTCGTGGCGGTGCTCACCCCAGTAGGCGATCCGCTCGGCAACGGCGGCGACGCCGGAAACCTTTGCGGTATGAGCTGATACCGGCAGGCCCCACTGCCCCAGCGCCCGGTAGGCGTCGTGCAGCGACGCGAACGGTAAGCCCCCGGCGCTTTCGATGTGCCCGAGCCCGTGGCAGATCATCCGAAGCTTGCGCCGCGCGGTGACCGCCGGGTTCTTCTGCCGCAGCGAGCCGGCCGCACTGTTTCGGGGGTTGGCGAATGGAGGCTTGCCCTCGGCGACCAAACCGGCGTTGAGGTCCTCGAAGTCGGCAACCCGGAAGAACACCTCGCCGCGCACCTCGAGTACCTCGGGCACCGGAAACTCGTCGGAATGCGTGAGTTGCTCCGGGATGTCGTCGATGGTGCGGGCGTTGAGCGTGACGTCTTCGCCGGCTCGCCCGTCGCCGCGGGTAGCGGCTCGGACCAGCCGCCCCTGCCGGTAGACCAGCGCCAGCGCCACTCCGTCGATCTTCAGCTCGCACAGGTAGTGCGCGGCGTCGCCGATCTCCCCTCTGATCCGCGCCGCCCAGGCCGAGAGCTCATCGGTATCGAAAACGTTGTCCAAGGACAGCATCCGTTCCAGATGCTCGGCCGGGGCGAATTCGGTGGCGAACCCGGCACCGCCGACCAGCTGGGTGGGTGAGTCCGGAGTCCGCAGCTCGGGATGCTCGTCCTCGAGCCCCTGCAACTGACGCAAGAGCAAGTCGAATTCGGCATCGGAGATGATCGGCGCGTCTTTCACGTAGTACCGGAACTGATGCCCGCGCACTTCCTCTGCGAGGTCCTGCCAACGTCGTCGCAGGTCAGCGTCTCCAGTCTCGTTCGAGGTCACCACCGCAGGCTAGTCGAATATGCCGACAGGCCGATCAGCCGCTGCGCTCACAGCCGGTACCGGGCGTCCCACTAACCTAAGGAGCATGCCGCACCCGATCATGTTCAGCGACGACGACCCGGGCCTGGCCGAACTACGCGCCGTGGCCCTCGGTTTTCCCGAGGCCTTCGAGAAGGTCTCCTGGGGCCGCCCGGTGTTCTGCGCGCCGAAGATGTTCGCGATGTACGGCGGCAATGTGAAGCCCGAAAGAGGCGGCGAGATGGTGCCCTATCCGCACTCGCTGCTGATCAAGGTCGACGAGAGCGACCGGCGGGCACTCGAACAGGACAGCCGCTTCTTCTTCCCGGCCTACATGGGTCCGTTCGGCTGGCTGGGCCTGGACTTCACCGCCGCGAAGGTCGACTGGGACGAGGTTCGCGAACTCATCGACGCCTCGTTCCGACTGGTGGCTTCGCGGCGTCTGATCAAACAACTCGACGAGAACTGAACGGAAGCAGCCATGAGTTTCGCCAGCCCATTCCCCGATGTCGACCTGCCCACCGTCAGTGTCTACGACTATCTGTTCGCCGACATGTCCGACGCCGACGCGAACCGGATCGCGTTGGTCGACGCGAAGTCCGGTGCACAGACCAGCTACGGCGACCTGGTGCGCCGCATCGACGCCTTCGCCGGCGGGCTGGCCGCGCGCGGCATCGGGGTCGGCGACGTGGTGGCGCTGTTGTCCCCCAACAGTTCCGGTTTCGCGATCGCGTTTCATGGGATCCTGCGTGCGGGCGCCACCGCCACCACCGTCAACGCCCTGTTCACCGCGCGTGACATCGCCAAGCAGCTCAAGGATTCGAACGCGAGCCTGCTGGTCACGGTGCACGCGCTGCTGCCGCAAGCTCTCGAGGGGGCGCTGGGGGCCGGCCTGACCGAGGACCAGGTTGTGGTGCTCGACGGTGACGGTCTCGGTGCCGAGGGTCCGGCACCTCAGGTGAGCTTCGATCCGGCCACACACCTGGCGGCGCTGCCGTACAGCTCGGGCACCACGGCCAACCCCAAGGGCGTCATGCTCACCCACGCCAACCTGACGGCCAACGTCGCTCAGATCCGCCCACTGCAGGGCCTGACCGCTGATGACCGGTTGCTGGCCGTGCTGCCGTTCTTCCACATCTACGGCATGACGGTCCTGCTCAACGCCGCCCTGCACGCCCGCGCACGGCTGGTCATCATGCCGTCGTTCGATCTCGGCGAGTTCCTGGGCAACATCGCCGACCACCGGTGCACGTTCGTCTACATCGCCCCGCCGGTGGCCGTGGCCCTGGCCAAGCACCCGCTCGTCGATTCCTATGATCTGTCCTCGCTGCGGGCTGTGTTGTCCGGTGCGGCATCGCTGGACGCCGACCTCGGTCGTGCGGTGGCAGAGCGGTTGGGCTGCACGGTGTCTCAGGGCTACGGGATGAGCGAGCTGAGCCCGGTCAGCCACATCACCCCGCATGACGGCGGACTGGCGACGGTCGGCACCGTCGCGCCATTGGACTCGTGCGGCTGGACTGTCCCCAACAGCGTGAGCAAGTTGGTCGACCCCGACACCGGGAATGAAATCGAGATCCCGGCAGAGGGTTTGAGCGCGACCGGTGAACTGTGGTTCAAGGGGCCCAATGTGATGGCCGGCTACCTGGGCAACGAGGCGGCCACGAAGGAGACCATCGACGCCGACGGGTTCCTGCACACCGGAGATCTGGCCCAGGTTGATTCCAACGGCTGCGTCTACGTCGTCGATCGATTGAAGGAACTCATCAAGTACAAGGGCTACCAGGTGCCGCCGGCCGAGCTGGAAGCCGTCCTGCTGGGCCATCCCGGCATCGCCGATGCCGCGGTGATCGGTGTGCAGGACAGCGAGTCCGGCGAGGAAGTACCGAAAGCCTTTGTGGTCAAACAGCCTTCGTCGGAGGTTAGTGCCGACGAGGTGATGGCCTTCGTTGCCGGCCTGGTTGCGCCCTACAAGAAGGTGCGTCAGGTCGAGTTCATCGACGCCATCCCCAAGTCGTCGGCAGGCAAGATCCTGCGCCGTGAGCTGCGGGGAAGTCAGTCCTCGACGTAGGCCCGCAGTCGGTCGATCGCACTGTCCCAGCGTCGCGACAGTGCGGTCAGGTAGTCGCTTGCCTGCACCAGCGGCTCGGGCTGGATCCGCCAGATGCGTTCGCGACCTATGCGATCACTGGTCACCAGGCCCACTGCCTCCAACAGCAGCAGGTGCTTTGTCGCGGCCTGCCGCGTCACCGGAATCACCTGTGTCAGTTGCACCGTCGAACACGGACCGCCCTCACAGAGCCGGGTGACGATGCGTAGTCGGTTGGGATCGCCGAGTGCGTCGAAAAAGGGTGCGTGCTCAGCGACGGCGGCCGTCACACCGGCTCACCGAGTGCCAAGTACTTGCGCACCATCTCGGTCTGGTGGGCCCAGCCCTCGCTGTTGGCCTCGAACGCCGACTTCCTTCGCGCCGCGGGGATCGCATCGAACCCCGATTCGACGATGCGCAACAGCACCCCGCCCTCGGCCTCGGCCAAGGTGAATTCCACCAACGTGGTGGGCTCGGCCGCGTAGTCGGCGCCAGGTTCGACGGCATACGGATGCCAGCGGAAGGCCAGCCGATGGGGCGCCTCGACCGCCACGATGTGCCAGGCGTCGGCCTCGCCGGCATAGGGCTCCTGCATGGCAGCGACCTCGTCGTCCACCTCGGTCGGGGTGATCACCCCGTTGACCGATTGCCCGGGCACGAATGGTCCGTCGAACCGGACTCCGAACCACCGGCCGAATTCCCCGGAATCGCTGACGGCCCGCCACACCCGGTCCAGGGGCGCCTTGAGCAGAATTTCCTTTTCGATCCGATCAGTACTCATACGCAACCTTTCAGTTGCCCTTCAGCTTAGGCACGCACCGAGACAAGCGCAACCTTGTGGTTGCCTTTACTAGATCCCTTCCGGATCTTCGGCGAAGGCGTCGGCGGCCTTCTGGGCGAGTTCCACCGCGGTGCGCGCCCATTGCGCCGTTGCGCCGGCCAGCCCACAGGACGGGGTGATGCCGATGCGGTCGCGCAGTACGGCGCGGTTGAATCCGAGCCGGTCGGTCAGCGCCACCGCTGCCTTGGCGACCTCTTCGACCGACGGCCTGCCACCCTCGGGCGAAGTCGCAGCCACCACGCCGAGAAGCACGGTGCGGCCCGAGTCGACGAATTCTCCGATGCCATCCAGATCCGTCGGCGCCAGCGTCGAGACATCGACCGACACCGCGTGAACAGCGCTGCGCAGCAACGCCTTCCACGGAAGTTCCGGAGCGCAACTGTGCAGCGCGACGTCCGAACCGACCGCGGCGACGCAGGCGTTGATCAGATCGACCGCCAGCGCCTCTTCCACCGGATGCACCGGGGTGAAACTGGTGACCCCGGACAGCCTCCCCGCCAATGCGGCGGGCAGCGACGGCTCGTCGAGCTGGACCACCACCGGGGTCTCCAACCGCCGGGCCACCTCTGCCCGATGGACCGCCAGCCCCTCTGCGAGTGAGGCCGAAAGGTCCCGCAAGGCACCGTGGTCGGTGATCGCGCGATGCCCGTTGGGCAGTTCCAGCTGGGCGGCCACCGTGATCGGGCCGGGCGCCTGGACCTTGACCGCACGCCCACTACCCCGTAGCCCGGCGCGTTCCCACGCCTCTTCCAGGGCGTCGATGTCCTCGCCCAGCAGGCTCACCGCCCTGCGCAGCGCGGCACTGCGGCGCGACGCGATCCGGTATCCGCGCGGCACGGTGTCGATGCCGATGTCGACCAGCAGCGCCCCGGCACGCCCGATCAGGTCGGCACCGATCCCCCGCGCCGGCAGTTCCACGAGGTGCGACAGGGTGTGCAGTTCGCCGACGACGACGTCTGCGGCAGCCCGAGGCTGGGTGCCCGGCCAGGATCCGATGCCGGTCGCTGCTGCGAAAACGCTCACGCGCGTGCGATGGTCGCGCTGGCGATGACCTCGTCGCCCTCGGCGTCGGGCCGGTACAGCACCATCGTCTGGCCAGGTGCCACGCCACGCAGCGGCGCGCGCAGCGAGACCGCCAGCCGGCCGTCACGTACCTCGACCACCGCATCGGTGATTCCGCCGTGCGCGCGCACCTGGACCTGGCATTCCACCGGACCCTGCAGCGGGGTGCCACTGGTGAATACGGGCTTGTCGCCGACCAGCTCCCAGATCTGAAGGTCCTCGACAGGTCCGACCCGCACCGTGCCCGTCTCGGCATCGATCGCGGTGACATAGCGCGGTCGGCCGTCGGCACCCGGCCCCGCGATACCCAGGCCCTTGCGCTGCCCGATCGTGAAGCCGTGCACGCCTTCGTGTTCGGCCAGCACTGTGCCCTCGTTGTCGATCACCGAGCCGCGGCGCACCCCGATCCGAGCGCCCAGGAAGGCCTGGGTGTCCCCGGACGGGATGAAGCAGATGTCATGGCTGTCAGGCTTTTTCGCGACGGCCAAGCCACGCTCGGCGGCCTCGGCCCGGATCTGTGGCTTGGGGGTGTCACCGATCGGGAAGATCGCATGCGCCAGCTGTTGGGCGGTCAGCACACCCAACACGTAGGACTGGTCCTTGTCCGCGTCGACCGCGCGCCGCAACCGGCCATCGACCAACCGGGCGTAGTGACCGGTGGCCACCGCATCGAAACCGAGCGCCAACGCGCGCGCAGCGAGCGCGGAGAACTTGATCCGCTCATTGCACCGCACACAGGGATTCGGGGTCTCGCCGCGGGCGTAGGACTCGACGAAGTCATCGATCACGTCGTCCTTGAACCGGTCGGCGAAATCCCATACATAGAACGGGATGTCGAGAATGTCGGCCACCCGGCGGGCATCGCCGGCGTCCTCCTTGGAGCAGCAGCCCCTCGATCCGGTGCGCAGTGTCCCCGGTGCCGACGACAGTGCCATGTGCACTCCGACGACGTCGTGGCCGGCGTCGACCATCCGTGCGGCGGCCACCGAGGAATCCACGCCGCCGCTCATCGCGACCAGGACTCTCATGAGAACGTCCTCCCCGCGCTGGCCAACGCCGCCTGCCGGGCGCGGTCGACGGCCGTGGGCAGCACCTGCAGCACGGCGTCGACGTCGGCGTCGGTGCTGGTGTGCCCCAACGAGAATCTCAGCGATCCCCGTGCGGTGGCCGGGTCGGCGCCCATGGCGATCAGGACATGCGACGGCTGCGCCACGCCGGCGGTGCACGCCGAGCCGGTGGAACATTCGATGCCCTTGGCGTCGAGCAACATCAGCAGCGAATCGCCTTCGCAGCCACGGAAAGTGAAGTGGGTGTTGGCGGGAAGCCGGTCGGTTCCGCGGGGCCCGTTGAGGTAGGTGTCCTCGATCGTGGACAGCACACCCTCGATGAGGCGGTCCCGCAATGCCTGCACCCGGGCGCTGTAGTCGGCGAGCCCTCCGATGGCCACCTCGGCAGCCGCGGCCATCGCCACGGCGCCGGCCACGTCGGGCGTCCCGGAACGGACGTCGCGCTCCTGCCCGCCGCCGTGCAGCAGGGGCACGCAGGCGGTGTCACGGCGCAGCACCAGCGCGCCGGCGCCCATCGGGCCGCCGAACTTGTGCGCCGCAACGCTCATCGCCGCCAGCCCGGTAGCGGCGAAGTCGACCGGGATCTGGCCGACGGCCTGGATGGCGTCGCTGTGCATCGGGACATCGAACTCGGCGGCGATGGACGCCAGGTCGGCGATCGGCATGATGGTGCCGACTTCGTTGTTGGCCCACATGATGCTGACCAGGGCCACGTCCGCGGGTCCGTCACCGGCTTGCAGGGCCGCGCGCAGCGACTCGGGTGCGACGACGCCTTCGGCGTCGACGGGCAGCCAGGTCACCTCGGCGCCCTCGTGGTCCACCAGCCACTGCACCGCGTCCAGGACGGCGTGGTGCTCGACCGCGGTGGTGATGATCCGCCGTCGCGCCGGCTCGGCATCGCGGCGGGCCCAGTAGATGCCCTTGACGGCCAGGTTGTCGCTCTCGGTGCCCCCGGCCGTGAAGATCACCTCCGAGGGGCGGCAGCCCAGCAGGCGGGCCAGCGTCTCGCGGGCTTCCTCCATGCGACGACGCGCCATCCGGCCGGAACCGTGCAGCGAGGACGCGTTGCCGATGGTGGCCAGCGCGGCGGTCATCGCCTCGATGGCAGCAGCGTGCATCGGGGTGGTGGCGGCGTGATCGAGGTAGACCGGCCCGCCTGAGGAGGAGGTCAGGATGGAGGCCATAACCCTCCTAGGATAGCCGCTGGCGGGCAACTGCCCTTCCAGCCGCCTCAGGCCGCCAGAACGTGCGCGGGTCCGCCGGCAAGCGCCTGGTGCGCGGCCCCGTCGGAACGGACCACCGCTTCGCAGCGCCCGGCCAGGGCCCGCCGGTCGTCTCCGGGCAGCTGCAGTGATCCCACGTGCACGTGACACACCGTGCGACGTGCGGTGATGACCCGGCGCACCGAGCGCAGCAGGGTGTCCTCCCCCACAAAGGCCGGAATCGTCGACGGCCGGCCGTCCCGATGGCGGTACACCAGCCGCAGCGGCTGCACCGGCCGGGCCGCGTCGATCGCGGCCTGGAACATCGCCGGCCGGAACGGTCCGTAGGCCAGACCGCACCAGGTGGTGCCCTCCGGGAAGGCCACCACGGTGTGCCCGGCACGCAGCCGCTCGGCGACGGTGTGCACCACCGCGGGCAGCCGGCGCAGGCTCCCCCGGTCGATCGGGATCACCTTCATCACCCGGGCCAGCCGGCCCACCGCGGGCCATTCCACCAGATCGGCACGCGCCACGAACGAGCCGGGCAGGACCGCACCGATCGTGAAAATGTCCAGCCATGACACGTGGCCACTGACCACGAGTACGCCCTTCAGGTTGCGAATAGGTCCGCCGGACAAGCTGATTCGGACGCCGAAGCAGCGCAGCATCAACCGGCAGTAGAAGCGCTGCACGTGTGAGCGGCCCGGCACCGGCACCGCCAGCAAGGGCACCCCGGGCGCCAGGAGCACGGCCATGACCACCCGCGCCGTGGTGCGGATCCACACCACGTACCGACGGCCGGTGTCCGCGCCGCCGGCGTGCACGCAGCTGCCGTCGCACGATGCCTTGGGCAGCCAGGGGTGCTCGCAGGCCGCGCTTGTCATGACGCGCCCCCGCCCATCCCGTCGGCCATGTCGGCTGCCGCCGAGACCGAGCGCAGGCGGGTGAGATAGCGCACGTCGGCCCGACGCTTGTCCAGCAGGGCCGGGAAGTCGCCCACCCCGAAGTCGGGGTCGTGGGCCGGTTCCCCGCAGATCTGCGCGCCCAGCCGCAAGTAGCCGCGCATCAGCGGCGGCACCGTGGTCCGCGCCGGGGGCTCGATGTCGTCGAGTCCTCTGCCGTCGAGGACGACGGGACGGTAGGGGTACACCGTGTGTTCTGCGGGCGCGGCGTGGCGGCGGCGCACGAAGTCACGGACGCCGCGGATCTGGGTCCCCGGCGGGCCGTCGGCGTTCCCCGCGACAGGCACCGACACACAGCCCGTCACATAGTCGTAGCCGGAGCGGTCGAGGTAAGCCAGGATTCCTGCCCACATGAGCAGGACGACGGCGCCGTTGCGATGGTCGGCGCGCACCACCGCCCGGCCCATCTCGACCAGAGACGGCCGCAGTGCATCGAGGCCACGGACGTCGAACTCGGTGGCGGTGTAGAGACCGCCTGCGGCGATGGCGCCCGGCGGCGGCAGCATCCGGTAACAACCCACCAATTCACCGGTGTGGTCCTCGCGTACCAGCAGGTGGTCGCAGTGTTCGTCGAATCGGTCGGCGTCACGTCCATCGGTGGTGCCGGCAAGTGCGAATCCGGGTTCGGAGGTGAACACGTCGTGCCGGAGCCGCTGGGCGGCTTCGATGAGCTCGGAGTCGGCGGACAACAGCAGGGTGTAGCGGGGCGCACCGGGCGCCGCGCTGTCGGTGTGATCAGCGGCGATGAGTACAGATGCAGTGCTCATAACCAGCACGGTCGCCCAGTGGGGTCTCCGTACGGCATCGCCCGTGTGACATGTCCGTGAGCGCCAGGTGACTTTTTGGTCCGGCGTCAGTCCTCGAGGAACACCACGTTCTCACCGATCGGGTTCCGCGGTGTGTCCAGGTGATTCGCCGGAAATTCGGGGTCGGCGTAGCCGATCGACAGCCCGCACAGGACGGTCAGGTCGTCGGGGATGTCGAGTTGTTCCCGCAACACATCTGGATAGAACGAGATCGACACCTGCACGCAACTGCCGATACCCCGTTCGTTCAACGCCAGCAGCAGGGTCTGCAGGAACATCCCGACGCCCAGCGCGTCCACGTTCGTGAAATCGCGGTGCATGCAGACCACTGCGGCGACGGGGGCGCCGAAGAACTGCCAGTTGCGAAGCTGGGCGGCCCAGCGGCCCTCGGCATCGTCGCGGGCAATCCCCATGGCTCCGTAGACCAGAGCGCCGCTTTCCCTGCGCAGGTGGGCGAACTTCGGTGGCAGGCCGGCCGAGCCGATCGCGGGGGGTGCGGCCGCGACTGCGGTCAGCAGCGCATCCACCAATCGGACGCGCCGCTGACCGGTGGCGAAGAAGACGCGCCAGGGTTGTGTGTTCGAGTTCGACGGTGCCCGCACCGCCAACGCCAGTGCCTCGTCCAGAAGTCGTCGCGGAACAGGCTTGTCCGGCAAGAACATTCGTGACGACCTGCGTGAGCGGACCACGTCTTCGAACTCGGCCATCAGCGCACTCGCCGGTCCTTGCGGGCTTCGAGTTCATCGTCCTCGACGATGACGAGCATCGGTTCCCCGGGGACGCACAGCATGTTGACGAGGAACTTCAGCGGAATATCGTCGCGGTGGTTGGCGTCCGAGTAGTGGATGACATCACCGCCGGGCTCCCAGAAGGCCTCCCCCGCTTTGACCACCCGCGGAGCCTCGCCCTCCAACTCGAAGAGCATCTCGCCCTCCAACACATAGCCGAATGCGGGCCCGGCGGGATGCCGGTGGGGCGGCGCGCCCGGTGATCCGGCGGGCCATTCGATGATCGTCGTCATCACCTCGGCGTTCGGTGGGATGAACGGCGGTGTGACACTGGCGATCACGGTCATCGCATCGTGGAGCGCCTGCTCGCGCTCAGCTGAGACGGGCATGTCAGCGGGCCCCGGCCCGTGCGGCCCAGCGGGTTTCGCCCAGAATCCCGTCGTCACCGGTGACCAGGCTGTTGTCGTCGACCGCGGTACCGAAATACGTCGCCTGCGCATCGACCACGACCGGCTTCTCGTCGCCTTGGGCGGCCAGCACCGCGCGCGCCATGTCGGCGAACGAAAACTTTTCCGGCCCACCGATGTTGACGATGCCGTTGATTGGCGCGGCCTGCGCCACCTTGGCCACCTCGGCCGCGACGTCGTCGACGGAGATCAGCTGGATCCGGGCGTCGGGAACCCGCACCTCGTCACCGACCACCAGTGACGCGGTGATGGCCTCGGCGAATTCCTGGAACTGCGTGGCCCGCACGACGGTGTACGGCAGCCCGGAGTCGGTGATGTTCTTCTCCTGAGCCACCTTGGCCCGCATGTAGCCGCTGTCGGGCAGTCCGTCGGCGCCCACGATCGACAACGCGACGTAATGTCCGACTCCGGTCTCCTTCGCGGCCGCCGCCAGGTTGCGCGACGACTTGGTGAAGAAGTCCATCACGGGGCCGTCCTCGAACGAAGGCGAGTTGACGACGTCGACGAGGGCGTCGGCACCGCTGAGCGCATCCGCCAGGCCCTCCCCGGTGAGGACATTCGCGCCCGACGACAGGGAGGCAGCCACCACGTCATGCCCGGCCTCGGTGAGCAACCGCACCACCCGCGAACCGATCTGGCCACTGGCACCTATGACTGTGATTTTCATTGTGCGAATCCTTATTCTCTGGCGTGCTGACAAGATCCACACTGGCACCGCACGCACGGGTGCAAACCCTGGAAAGTCCGTAGTCGGTGCGGCCGGCCTCCCCGGTCCTCGGGCCGCACCGGCCGGCTTGTCAACGCTGGAGTGGCTCTCGGGCCCGAGTGCCACTCCAGACATCCCAGGGTCGTAAGTTGTCAAGCTGCTTGGGTGTGGGTGGTGGGTTGGCGGTGTGCCCAGGCGGTGTGTTCGCTGTAGGTGCTGTGGTGGCGTAGGCAGCCGTGGAGGATTCCGACGAGGCGGTTGCCGAGGGCGCGTAGGGCTTGGTGGTGGA
>NZ_VCMY01000053.1:0-36950 GCF_005924235.1 Mycobacterium sp. DBP42 | reverse complement strand
CGGGGCGCGGGGCCAAGATGCCCAAGAGGTATCAAACCCGCGAACAAGACCAACGCGACCGCATCGCCGAAGAACGACGGCTACGCGCCGAACTCAACAACGACCTCCAAACCCAAAACGACTACCTAGCCTGGCTCGCCGAAGAATACGGACCACCACCGCCCTTCTGAACCCGAGTGTGGGGCCAATCAACCTTCGGCGCGTTCCTTCAACCGCTGCAGGGTGAGCTGAATGTGCTCGGCGTTGGCGCCGTCGCGGTCGGAGACCCCGGTGGCCAGGCCCGCGACCTTCTTGAACCAGCCCGCACGGCGATCCCAGGTGGACTCCGTCACCGTGCAGCCGCCGTCGGAAGCCACGATGTCGTAGCGCCAGTGCGCGACGGGGAAAACCAATGACTTCACGTCGAAGGCGAAGGTCTTTCCCGGCTCGGCATCGGTAACTGTGCAGACAGTGCTCCAGGCCTTGGAGCCATTGCGGTTGTGCCCCTTGAAAACCGAACCGGGGGTGGCGGAATTACCCTTCTGCCACTCCATCGCGTGGGCCTCCTCGGCCAGCGAGGCCATCGTGGGCAGGTCGGTGATGAGTGCGTACACCGCCGCGGGATCGGCAGCAATGGACACAGTGGCTTTCACGGGCTCGGTCATGGGGCGATCGTAGTCCCGCGCTGTCGAGCGCCATGCCCCATCGTGGGCAGATGTCCGGGAATCCTCGGCGGGGTCTGCAACGTTGTGATCCGTATGACAGAGCGCCAGGTGCTGCAACCCAGCGCAGCCCACCCCATCACCATCAGACCCACCGGCCGCCGGGTCACCGTCACGGTCGGCGGCGCGATCATCGCGCAGACCGATGCCGCCCTGACCCTGCAGGAATCGACCTATCCGGCGGTGCAATACATTCCGCGCACCGACGTGGTTTTCGAGACGCTGAGCCGCAGCGCCACCACCACCTACTGTCCGTACAAGGGTGACGCGAACTACTACGACGTCGGCGGGGTCACCGACGCACTCTGGACTTATGAGGCCCCGTATCCGGCGGTCGCCGAAATCGCCGGTCACCTGGCGTTCTACCCGGACAAGGCGGACATCGTCCTGGCCTAATCTGGTGCCGTGCCCTCAACCAGCGTCGTATTCGAGGGCCCGGCCAGCCCGGGCCTGACGTTGGCCCCGTGGCGGCGCGGCGGCGGTGACCCATCCAATCGGATCGGTGCCGACGGCGCGAGCTGGCGAACGAGCGCCATGAAGACGGGCCCGGTGACCGCGCGGATCACCAAATCGGCGCCCGAGACCGTGGACTGCGAGGCGTGGGGCCCCGGCGCCGCCGAGTTCCTGGACGGGTTCGCGGCGCTGATGGGCGCCGAGGACGACACCCGCGGGTTCGAGCCGGTCGAACCGACGATCGCCGAGGCGCGCCGAAGGGTGCCGCATCTGCGGCTCGGGCGCAGCGGCCGGGTGTTGGAGGCCCTGGTGCCGGCGATCATCGAACAGCGCGTCTCGGGAATGGATGCGTGGCGGGCCTGGCGTCGACTGGTGACCAAGTATGGCGCGCCGGCTCCGGGACCGGCGCCGGCCGGGATGCGGGTCCCGCCCACGGCGGAAATATGGCGGCGGATCCCGTCGTGGGAATTCCACCGGGCCAACGTGGACCCGGGCCGCGCCCGCACGATCGTCGGGTGCGCGCAGCGCGCCGACGCCCTGGAGCGGCTGACAGCTGAACGGGCCATGACGGGATTGCGGTCACTACCCGGGGTCGGTGAATGGACAGCGGCCGAAACCGTGCAACGCGCCTTCGGAGACGCCGACGCGCTGTCGGTGGGCGACTATCACCTGGCGACGATGGTGGGCCGGACCCTGCTCGGCCACCCGATCGATGACGCGGCCATGGTGGAACTGCTCGAACCGCTGCGCCCGCACCGCCAGCGTGCTGTGCGGCTGCTGGAAGCCAGTGGGCTGGCCCACAATCCGCGCTTCGGCGCACGTCAGGCCATTCCGAACCTGCGCACGTTGTAGCCGTGGTGATTGCCCGGCACGGTTGTCGGGTACCCGGGAGGCGACCGAACGTGAACAGGAAGGAACCGCAATGACCGCGTTCACCATTCCCGGCCTCACCGACAAGCAGGGCAGCGACGTGGCCGCGCTGTTGCAGAAGCAGCTCAGCACGTACAACGACTTGCATCTGACGCTCAAACACATCCACTGGAACGTCGTCGGACCGAACTTCATCGGAGTACACGAGATGATCGATCCGCAGGTCGCGCTGGTGCGTTCCTACGCCGACGAGGTCGCGGAACGAATTGCTGCACTTGGCAAGTCGCCGAAGGGCACCCCGGGTGCCATCCTGGCCGACCGCACGTGGGACGACTACTCCGTCGGCCGCGACAATGTGCAGGCCCACCTCGCAGCGCTGGACCTCGTCTACAACGGTGTCATCGAGGACACCCGCAAGGCGATCGACAAGCTGGAGAAGCTCGACCTGGTGTCACAGGACGCCCTCATCGACCATGCTGCCGAACTCGAGAAGTTCCAGTGGTTCGTGCGGGCGCACCTGGAAAGCGCCGGGGGACAGCTGGCGCACGAGGGAGCGCCCACCGAACGTGGCGCGGCGGGCAAGGCCCGGCGCAAGAGCGCGTAGCGCTCGCCGTGGTTGACCTCAACCATTGTTGAGGTGCCAGCCTGGGGTGATGCCTACCTGGATATGCACCGGTTGCGGTGTGGAACACCCGGATTCGCCAACCGAGCCGACGAGCAGTTGCGTACTGACGTCGGAGGTTGTGTCGATCGAGGAACGCGGCGACCTACCGCCGCACGGCACCTGGACCACGCTGGAGAAATTGGGGGTCCAACCGCACCACACCGAGCACGTCGACCACGGCCGCGGGGTGCACAGCTTGCGCAGAGCACCCAAGTTCGCCATCGGGCACAGGTCTTTCCTGGTACAGACCGCGCACGGAAACCTCCTGTGGGATTCGCCGAGTTACCTGGACGACGAGATAATCGGGCTGGTGCACGGCCTAGGTGGGGTCGACGCCGTGGCCGCGAGCCATCCCCACATGTTCGGCGCGCAGCTCAGCTGGAGCAAGGCGTTCGGGGGCGTTCCGGTATACGTGAACTCGCTCGACGCGGAATGGCTCCCGGACCGGGATCCGGTGATCCAGCTGTGGGACGAGCAATCCGCACCGCTGCCGGGGTTGCGGCTGATACATGTCGGCGGGCACATGCGGGGAAGCTCGGTGGCGCTGACTGCCGACGGCACACTGCTGGTCGGGGACACCATCTCCGGTGGGCTGGCGCGGAACTGGGTGTCATTCCAGCGCAACTTTCCCAAGCACATCCCACTCTCGGCCGCGGTGGTGCGGCGGATCGTGGACCGGCTCGACGAGTTCGACTACGACCGGCTCTACACCCTTGGCGGCGATGAGATCGACATCGCCGCCAAGGATGTGGTGCACCGGTCGGCTGAGACCCATATTCGTTGGGTCAGTGGAGAATTCGACGACCTGACCTGAGCTACCGGTCGTCCTCTCGGTCCAACGCGTCCTCGCGCACCGGCCGGTCGGCAAGTTCCTCGGCGACACCGAACAGGAACGAGTAGGCCAGCCCGGCGATGGCCGCGCCGACCAGCGGGGCGATCCAGAACGCCCAGAGCTGCGCGGGGGCGCCGTTGCCGTTGAAGAATGCCACCGCCGTCGAACGTGCCGGGTTGACCGAGGTGTTGGAGATCGGGATCGAGACCAGGTGGATCAACGTCAGCGTGAGTCCGATCGACAGACCGGCGAAGCCCTTGGGCGCGCGGTCATCGGTGGAGCCCAGGATGACCAGCAGGAACACCGCGGTGAGGATCACCTCGGCGAGAAGCACCGCCATCAGGGAATACCCGCCGGGGGAGTGCTCGCCGTAGCCGTTGGCAGCCATGTTCCCGGTGGCGGACCAACCGTCCTTGCCGCTGGCGATCACGTAGATCACCACGCCGGCCAACAGACCGCCGATGACCTGAGAAATCCAGTACGGCACAACAGCTGTCCATTCGACACGGCGGGCCAGCGCAGCACCCAGGGTGACGGCTGGATTGAAGTGCCCGCCCGAGATGGTGCCGAACGCGTATACGCCGGTCAGCACGGTCAGGCCGAAGGCGAGAGCCACGCCGAGGAAGCCGATCCCGACGGAGAAGCCGTCGGAGAGAACCTTCGCGGCGAACACCGCGCTACCGCAACCGCCCAGGACCAGCCAGAACGTCCCGATGAATTCGGCCGCCAACCTGTGCGTCATTGCCGGTGTGGTCATGGTGAACTCCTCCGTGCTGATGTCGGACGTGATCTGACGGGAGCGTCACATGCCATCAGCCGATGGCGATATCGATGTTGCTGAACCGTTGGCGGATCGAAATTTACGCAGCGGGGCCGAAATTGGTGCGATACCTGCGCTGAGCGCGGTAGATGGAGACGTCGGTCCGCGCGATCAACATATAGGCGATGCCGACGGCCACCATCGCACCGGGGATGACCGCGAAGGAATCGGTCATCTCGGCCACCATGATCGTCACCGCAAGTGGCGCATGGGCGACGCTCCCGAAACAGGCCATCATGCCGACCACCACGAAGACGGCCGGCGATGCGGGTAAACCTGGGGCTCCGGTTATTTCACCGAGCCGCCAGACGGCGGCGCCGACGAACGCGCCGATCACCACACCAGGTCCGAAGATGCCGCCCGAGCCGCCGGTCCCGATCGAGAGCGAGGTCGCCACGATCTTCGCCAGCGGCATGAGCAGCACGATCCACAGCGGGATCGCCATCAAAGTGTCTGTGGCCGCGGCCTTCTCGGCCCAGCCGTATCCGCTGGCCAACACCTGGGGGACGGCCAGCGCCAGCACACCGACGGCCAGTCCACCGACCGTGGGCTTGACGACCTTGCCGCCGGGAAGTTTCGCGGTGAGTGCGACCGTGCCATAGAAGATTCGGGCGTACAGCCACCCGAACATCGCGGCGACGATGCCCAGCACCACGAACCAGCCGAGGTCCAGCGGGTGGTCGAAGCGGTAGCCGTCGGTCAGCGTGCCGAACAGCGGATCGAAGCCCAGGATCGATCCGAGCACGGCATAGGCCGTCGCCGAGGTGATGAAGCCGGGAACCAGCGCCCGGTAGTCGAAATCCTCGCGGTAGACGATCGATGCCGCGAGCACCGCACCTCCCAGTGGGGCGCCGAATATCGCACCGATGCCCGAGCCGATACCCAGCGATACCGCCAGTCGGCCGTCGTCGTCGGGCAGGTCCAATCTTCGCGTGAGTAACGAACCGAAGCCTGCGGAGATCTGCGCGGCTGGGCCCTCGCGACCGCCGGAGCCACCCGAGCCGATGGTCAACGCGCTGGCCACGGTCTTCACCCAGATCGCCCGGGCCCGAATGGACCGCGGATCGGTGTGGACGGCTTCGATGGCGTTGTCGGTGCCGTGCCCCTCGGCCTCGGGAGCGAATCTGGCCACCAGCCAGGCCGATACGAGGGCTCCGCCGCAGGTGATCAGCGGGATGGCCCAGGGCCGGTCGAATCCGGGCGAGCCGTCGTCGCCGCCGTCGCCGACCGGTTTGGGAATGTCGTAGCCGCCGAGGTAGCCCAGCAGGAAGCGACCCGTGTAGTCCAGGGCCAGGTAGAACACCACGGCTCCGAGGCCAGCGATGACCCCAATGGAAACGCCGAGGACCAGCCATTTTCGCAGATATCCCGAGCGCCGGAGGAAGCGGCTCAGCGAGCGCGCTGTCTCGGGCATGCAGCGGATGCTACTGCGTGGCCGGGTCCGGCTCAGCGGTATGCGGTCAGCCGGGCCACCAGGGCGACCTGGCCGTCGTCGCCGACGGCTTGCGCGTCGGCTACTCCGGAGCTTCGTCCGATACGCAATGCCCGTGCCTCATAACGGGATTCGTCACCGCCGCGGAACTGACGCAGATAGTTGACCCGCAGCGAGGCGGTATGCCACGGGCCGCCCGCTCCGTCGCCCAGCGCGGCGGATCCCACGAGCTCGAGCGCCGCGGCGGACACTCCGCCGTGCACGATGCCGATGCTGTTGTTGACAACGGGATCCGGCAACTGCCGCAGCACCGCCGCCTGACCGCCGGTCTCGGCGACCCCGACCGACATCCGTTCTTCGAGCGTGGCGGGAGGCGTCCCCTCTTCCGCGTCGGAAGGCCATGCGACGACGTGGCCTGGGACGTTGATGTGAAACGACCGCACCGTCGCCGTCCCGATCAGGTGAGCGCCATGCGTCAGCTCGGACAGGCTCAATGAACCGGTGCCCTTGGGCCCGAACGGCCTGGCGGTCGCCACCACCGGCACCTCCGGCGCTGCCAGGACGACCTCCAAGGCGTGCGGGATCAGCTCGATGGCCAGCTCGCTGGACACCGTCCACTCGTCGTCATCGCGGCGGTAGTGATTGGCCAGGCCGCCCACGTGATCGACCAACATCGCCAGCGGGGCGAGGGTCGGCAGGTGAGTCAGCGGATTGAGTAGACCGCTGACCGGTATGGAGGCCACGCAGCGGTCCGGGCCCTCCTCGAGGGTTTGGACTGCCATGCGGCCCAGCGGGGTATTCAGCGGATAGTGCATCGCCGACAAGAGTTACGCCCATCGCGGTGGCTATATACCCCCTAGGGGTATACAGTGGCGATATGACCACGACCGAACACGCGATGCATGAGCACGAACACACCGGTCACTCGGGGCATGCCGGGCATGGTGACCACGTAGCGCAGTTCCGCAGACTGTTCTGGGTCATGGCGGCGTTGGCCGTGCCGACGGTCGCGCTCTCGCCGATGTTCGCGACGCTCCTGGGCTACGACCTTCCGGACTTCCCTGGCGCGCGGTGGATCTCACCCATCCTCGGCACCGTGATGTACCTGTGGGGCGGTCGCCCGTTCCTCACCGGGGCAGTCAGTGAGATACGTTCGCGCGCACCGGGAATGATGCTGTTGATCGGATTGGCGATCACCGTCGCGTTCCTCGCGTCGTGGGGCGCGAGCCTGGGCATGCTGCACCACCAACTGGACTTCTGGTGGGAGCTGGCGCTGTTGATCGTGATCATGCTGCTGGGCCACTGGATCGAGATGCGGTCACTGGCCCAGACCACCTCGGCGCTGGACTCGCTGGCAGCGCTGCTGCCAGACGAGGCCGAACGCGTCGAGGGGGACGGCCCCGCCGAGCGGGTGGTCACGGTGACCCCGTCGGACCTGCGGGTCGGTGACCTGGTGATCGTTCGCCCCGGAGGCAGCGTGCCCGTCGACGGCCGCATCGTCGACGGCGCGGCCGACATGGACGAGTCGATGGTCACCGGAGAATCGCGCACTGTCCGCCGAAGCGTGGACGACGACGTCGTCGCAGGCACCGTCGCCACCGACTCCGGACTGCGGATCCGGGTGACCGCCGTGGGCGACGACACCGCATTGGCCGGCATCCAACGCCTGGTCGGCGAAGCGATGAACTCCTCGTCGCGAGCGCAACGCCTGGCCGACCGCGCGGCAGGCTGGCTGTTCTGGTTCGCGCTGGGCTCAGCGGTGCTCACGGCCCTGGCGTGGACGTTGCTGGGTGAACCTGACCAGGCCGTGGTCCGCACCATCACCGTGCTGGTCATCGCCTGCCCGCATGCCCTCGGCCTCGCCATCCCGCTGGTCGTTTCCATCGCGACCGAGCGCGCCGCCAGGGGTGGAGTGCTGGTCAAGGACCGCCTGGCACTGGAAACCATGCGCACGGTCGGCGCGGTGCTGTTCGACAAGACCGGCACCTTGACCAAAGGCGAGCCGGCCGTCACCGCGGTGATGGCCACCGACCGCGCCGAAAACGACCTGCTGGCGCTGGCCGCCGCCGCGGAGGCGGATTCCGAACATCCCCTGGCTCGTGCCATCGTTGCGGCAGCACAGCGCCGCGGCGTCGACATCCCGGCGGCCAGTGACTTCAGCTCCTCACCCGCGGTAGGGGTGAGCGCCCAGGTCGGTGGGCAGCGGGTGCAGGTCGGTGGGCCGGCCCTGCTCGATCAGGCCGGGCGCACGGCCCTGCCCGATGTCGCGGTTTGGGACGGCGCCACCGTGCTGCACGTGCTGGTGGACGGGGAAGTGGCCGGCGCGCTGGCGCTGGCCGACGAAATCCGGCCGGAATCTCGCCAAGCCGTCGACGCACTGCACGCTCGGGGCGTCGAAGTGGTGATGATCACTGGCGACGCTGCCCCGGTGGCCTCCGCTGTGGCCGCTGAGCTGGGCATCGACCGTGTTTTCGCCGGCGTGCGGCCTGAAGACAAAGCCGCGAAGGTCGCCGAGCTGCAACACGAGGGCCTGACCGTGGCCATGGTGGGCGACGGCGTCAACGATGCGCCGGCACTGGCCGCCGCCGACGTCGGCATCGCCATCGGAGCGGGTACCGATGTCGCCATCGCCTCGGCGGGCGTCATCCTCGCCAGCTCCGATCCCCGGTCGGTGCTCTCGGTGATCGAGCTGTCCCGTCAGTCCTACCGCAAGATGAAGCAGAACCTTTGGTGGGCAGCGGGTTACAACCTGATCTCGGTCCCGCTGGCGGCTGGAGTGGCTGCTCCGCTGGGGTTTGTAATGCCGATGTCGGTCGGGGCGATATTGATGTCAGCGTCGACGGTTGTCGTGGCACTCAATGCGCAGTCGCTACGTCGGCTCGACCTACGGCCGGAGGCCGGTGTACGCAGCGTCGTGCGCGCCTCGGGGCGTTGATCATGCAATTCTAAGAATCTGACTAAGCTTTACCGCAAATGACATCTTGCGAGATAATAGCACTGTAGATGCATATTTATCTTCACTCAGCAAACAAATTGGCCGACGGAGGTGATGATCGGCCCAGATGGGGGTTGTCGATCCCGCAACTGGGAATGTGGGAAATGGCAAGGGCTGCAGCGTAATTCGATAGTCCGTCCGCGTAGCTGCGCGCGGGGGAGAACGTCGACATCGAAGTATCGTTAGGCTTAGCTAAGTTGGCATCGGCCACGGTAGTTGCCTTATCGTTTTCTCCACTTATGGCGTGTGGGACATAGCCGTCGTCCAGTGCTGCACGGAGGCGCCCACGCCAAGCCGGCTTCTTCTTAGAAGCGTGTTGAAGGGCAAGGTGGGAATGGCGCCCAGCAAGGTCGGGCTGTACAACCCCGCATACGAACATGATGCGTGCGGTGTGGCAATGGTGGCAGATATTCACGGTCGCCGCAGCCGAGACATCGTGGACAAGGCCATCACGGCACTGGTGAACCTCGAGCACCGTGGTGCCCAGGGTGCCGAGCCGAACACCGGCGACGGCGCCGGCATTCTGCTGCAGGTTCCGGACTCGTTCCTGCGCGAGGTGGTCGACTTCCAGCTTCCGGAACCCGGTAGCTACGCCACGGGCATGGCATTCCTGCCGCAGTCGTCACGCGACGCCGCAGTCGCGGCCGAAGCCGTCGAGAAGATCGTCGAGGCCGAGGGCCTGCAGGTGCTGGGCTGGCGCGAGGTGCCCACCGACGACTCCTCCCTGGGCGCCCTCGCACGTGACGCCATGCCCAGCTTCCGGCAGCTGTTCATCGCCGGCGCCTCCGGCATGGACCTCGAGCGCAAGGCCTACGTCGTGCGCAAGCGGGCCGAACACGAACTGGGCACCAAGGGCCCGGGCCAGGACGGCCCTGGCCGCGAGACGGTGTACTTCCCCAGCCTGTCCGGTCAGACCTTCGTCTACAAGGGCATGCTGACCACCCCGCAGCTCAAGGCGTTCTACCTCGACCTGCAGGACGAGCGGATGACCAGTGCCCTGGGCATCGTGCACTCCCGCTTCTCCACCAACACCTTCCCGTCCTGGCCGCTGGCCCACCCGTTCCGGCGCATCGCCCACAACGGCGAGATCAACACCGTCACCGGCAACGAGAACTGGATGCGGGCCCGTGAGGCGCTGATCCGTACTGAGGTGTTCGGCACCGACGGACTCGACAAGATCGTCCCGGTCTGTACCCCCGGCGCCTCGGACACCGCGCGTTTCGACGAGGTGCTCGAGCTGCTGCACCTCGGCGGCCGCAGCCTGCCGCACGCCGTGCTGATGATGATCCCCGAGGCGTGGGAACGCCACGAGACGATGGACCCGGCGCGCCGCGCCTTCTACGAATTCCACGACTCGCTGATGGAGCCCTGGGACGGCCCCGCATCGGTCTGCTTCACCGATGGCACCGTGATCGGCGCCGTGCTGGACCGCAACGGCCTGCGTCCCTCCCGCATCTGGGTGACCGAAGACGGTCTGGTGGTCATGGCCTCCGAGGCCGGTGTGCTGCCGCTCGACCCGTCCACCGTCGTCAAGAAGATGCGCCTGCAGCCCGGCCGGATGTTCCTGGTGGACACCGCTCAGGGCCGCATCGTCTCCGACGAGGAGATCAAAGCCCAGCTGGCCGCCGAGCAGCCCTACCAGGAATGGGTCGAGACGGGCCTGTTCCCGCTCGACGAGTTGCCGCCGGGAGACTACGTCCGGATGCCGCACCACCGCGTTGTGCTGCGCCAGCAGACCTTCGGCTACACCTACGAGGAGCTCAACCTGCTGGTGGCGCCGATGGCGCGCACCGGAGCCGAGGCCCTCGGCTCGATGGGTACCGATACTCCGGTGGCCATCCTCTCGGCGCGGCCACGGATGCTGTTCGACTACTTCCAGCAGCTGTTCGCCCAGGTCACCAACCCGCCGCTGGATGCCATCCGCGAAGAGGTGGTCACCAGCCTGCAGGGCGTGATCGGGCCCGAAGGCGACCTGCTCAACCCGGGACCGGAATCCTGCCGCCAGATCGTGCTGCCGCAGCCGATCCTGCGCAACGCCGACCTGTCCAAGCTGATCTGCGTCGACCCCGACCACGAGGTCCGGGGCCGCAAGCACGGTATGCGCGCCGCGGTGATCCGCTGCCTCTACCCCGTCAACCGGGGCGGTCAGGGACTCAAGGAAGCGCTGGACAACGTCCGCGCCAAGGTGTCGGAGGCCATCCGCGAGGGCGCCCGCATCATCGTGCTGTCCGACCGCGAGTCCAACGAGACCATGGCGCCGATCCCGTCGCTGCTGTCCGTGGCGGCCGTGCATCACCACCTCGTCCGCGAGCGCACCCGCACCAAGGTCGGCCTGGTGGTCGAGGCCGGTGACGCCCGCGAGGTGCACCACATGGCGACGCTGTGCGGCTTCGGTGCCGCCGCGATCAACCCGTACATGGCCTTCGAGTCGATCGAGGACATGGTCGACCGGGGCGTCATCTCCGGGATCACCAGCGATCAGGCGAAGGCCAACTACGTCAAGGCCGCCGGCAAGGGCGTGCTCAAGGTGATGTCCAAGATGGGCATCTCCACCCTGGCCTCCTACACCGGTGCCCAGCTCTTCCAGGCCATCGGCGTCTCCCAGGAGGTGCTCGACCAGTACTTCACCGGGCTGAGCTGCCCGGTGGGTGGCATCGAGCTCGACGACATCGCCGCCGATGTCGCAGCCCGCCACGCGCTGGCCTACCTGGACCGCCCCGACGAGCGCGCCCACCGCGAGCTCGAGGTCGGTGGCGAATACCAGTGGCGCCGCGAAGGCGAATACCACCTGTTCAACCCCGACACGGTGTTCAAGCTCCAGCACTCCACCCGCACCGGGCAGTACTCGATCTTCAAGGAGTACACCGCGCTGGTCGACGACCAGAGTGAGCGGATGGCCTCGCTGCGCGGCCTGCTCAAGTTCAAGGGCTCCGAAATCAGTGGGCGGCAGTCGATTCCCATCGACGAGGTAGAGCCCGCTTCCGAGATCGTCAAGCGGTTCTCCACCGGTGCCATGAGCTACGGCTCGATCTCTGCCGAGGCACACGAGACACTGGCCATCGCGATGAACCGCCTCGGCGGCCGGTCGAACTCGGGCGAGGGCGGCGAAAGCGTCGACCGATTCGACCCCGACGAGAACGGCGACTGGCGCCGCAGCGCCATCAAGCAGGTGGCGTCCGGCCGGTTCGGCGTGACCAGCCACTACCTGACCAACTGCTCCGACATCCAGATCAAGATGGCCCAGGGAGCCAAGCCTGGTGAGGGTGGCCAGCTTCCGGGACACAAGGTGTACCCGTGGGTGGCCGAGGTGCGGCACTCGACCCCGGGCGTCGGCCTGATCTCGCCGCCGCCGCACCACGACATCTACTCGATCGAGGATCTGGCGCAGCTGATCCACGACCTGAAGAACGCCAACCCCGGTGCTCGTGTGCACGTGAAGCTGGTGTCCGAGAACGGCGTTGGGACCGTTGCCGCTGGTGTCTCCAAGGCTCACGCCGACGTGGTGCTGATCTCCGGCCACGACGGCGGTACCGGCGCCACCCCGCTCACCTCGATGAAGCACGCCGGTGCCCCGTGGGAGCTGGGCCTGGCCGAGACGCAGCAGACCCTGCTGCTCAACGGCCTGCGGGACCGCATCGTCGTCCAGGTCGACGGTCAGCTCAAGACCGGCCGCGACGTCGTGATCGCCGCGCTGCTGGGCGCCGAGGAATTCGGCTTTGCCACTGCACCGCTGGTGGTCTCGGGCTGCATCATGATGCGCGTCTGCCACCTCGACACCTGCCCGGTGGGTGTGGCCACCCAGAACCCGGTGCTGCGTGAGCGGTTCAACGGCAAACCCGAGTTCGTCGAGAACTTCTTCATGTTCATCGCCGAAGAAGTCCGGGAACTCATGGCGCAGTTGGGCTTCCGGACCGTCAACGAGATGGTCGGCCAGGTCGGCGCGCTGGACACCACCCAGGCCGCCGAGCACTGGAAGGCCCACAAGCTGGACCTGACGCCGGTGCTCTACGAGCCCGAGTCGGCGTTCATGAACCAGGACCTGTACTGCAGCTCGCGTCAGGACCACGGCCTGGACAAGGCGCTCGATCAGCAGCTGATCACCCAGAGCCGCGACGCCCTGGACAAGGGCACCCCGGTGCGATTCGCCACGAAGATCACCAACGTCAACCGCACGGTAGGCACCATGCTCGGCCACGAGGTCACCAAGGCCTATGGCGGACAGGGACTTCCGGACGGAACCATCGACATCACCTTCGACGGATCCGCCGGCAACAGCTTCGGCGCGTTCGTGCCCATAGGCATCACGCTGCGGGTCTACGGTGACGCCAACGACTACGTCGGCAAGGGTCTGTCGGGTGGCCGGATCGTCGTCCGCCCGGCCGACGAAGCCCCGGCCGACTTCGCCGCCGAGGACAACATCATTGCCGGCAACGTGGCGCTGTTCGGCGCCACCAGCGGCGAGGCGTTCCTGCGCGGCCAGGTCGGCGAGCGGTTCGCGGTGCGTAACTCCGGCGCCCACGCGGTCGTCGAAGGTGTCGGCGACCACGGCTGTGAGTACATGACCGGCGGCAAGGTCGTCATCCTCGGACCCACCGGCCGCAACTTCGCGGCGGGCATGTCCGGCGGTGTCGCCTACGTCTACGACCCGGCCGGCGTGCTGGGCGAGAACCTCAACAGCGAGATGGTGGAGCTGGAAGCCCTCGAGGCTTCTGACTCAACCTGGTTGCGCGGCTTCATTGCCGCCCACGTCGACGCGACCGATTCGGCTGTGGGACAACGGGTCCTATCTGATTGGGATAACGAGTTGAAGCACTTTGTGAAGGTCATGCCGCGCGACTACAAGCGCGTGCTGGCCGCGATCGCCGAGGCCGAACGCGCCGGCGAGAACGTGAACGAGGCGATCATGGCGGCCGCAAATGGCTGATCCTCGCGGTTTCCTCAAGCACACCTCCAAGGAACTCCCCGTCCGCAGGCCGGTTCCGCTGCGCCTCAAGGACTGGAAAGAGGTCTACGAGGACTTCTCCCACGACAAACTGCAGGACCAGGCGTCGCGATGCATGGACTGCGGTATCCCGTTCTGCCACAACGGTTGCCCGCTGGGGAACCTGATCCCCGAGTGGAACGACCTGGTGTACCGGGACCGGTGGCGCGACGCGATCGAGCGGCTGCATGCCACCAACAACTTCCCGGAGTTCACCGGAAGGCTGTGCCCCGCCCCGTGTGAGGCCTCGTGCGTCCTGGGCATCAACCAGGATCCGGTGACCATCAAGCAGGTCGAGGTCGAGATCATCGACAACGCCTTCGATGAGGGCTGGGTTGTACCGAAGATGCCCGACGTGCAGACCGGCAAGAAGGTCGCCGTCGTCGGGTCCGGACCGGCCGGACTGGCCGCCGCCCAGCAGCTCACCCGGGCCGGCCACACCGTCACGGTGTTCGAGCGCGCCGACCGCATCGGTGGCCTGCTGCGCTACGGCATCCCCGAGTTCAAGATGGAAAAGCGTCACATCGACCGACGCCTGGAGCAGATGGCGGCCGAGGGCACGCAGTTCCGTCCCGGCGTCAACGTCGGCGTCGACATCACCGTGGCCCAGCTGCGGCTGAACTATGACGCCGTCGTGCTGGCCGGCGGTGCCACCGCATGGCGCGATCTGCCGATCCCGGGCCGCGAGCTCGACGGCATCCACCAGGCGATGGAATTTCTGCCCTGGGCCAACCGCGTCCAGCTCGGCGACGACGTCCTCGACGAGAACGGCCAGCCGCCGATCACCGCCAAGGACAAGCACGTCATCATCATCGGCGGCGGCGACACCGGTGCGGACTGCCTGGGTACCTCGCACCGCCAGGGCGCGGCCAGCATCCACCAGTTCGAGATCATGCCGCGTCCGCCCGAGACCCGTGCGGACTCGACCCCGTGGCCGACCTACCCGCTGATGTTCCGCGTGTCCTCGGCCCACGAAGAGGGCGGAGAACGAGTGTTCTCGGTCAACACCGAGCAGTTCACCGGCGAGAACGGTCATGTGACGGGCCTGCGCGCACACGAGGTCAAGATGAACGCCGGCAAGTTCGAAAAGGTCGAAGGGACCGACTTCGAGCTCAAGGCCGACCTGGTGCTGCTCGCCATGGGATTCGTCGGGCCGGAGAAGGAAGGCCTGCTCAACAAGCTCGGTGTCGAACTGACCGACCGCGGAAACGTGTCCCGTGACAACAACTTCCAAACCACGGTGCCCGGCGTGTTCGTCGCCGGTGACATGGGTCGTGGACAGTCGCTGATCGTGTGGGCCATCGCCGAGGGCCGCGCCGCCGCCGCGGGTGTGGACCGCTACCTGATGGGCAATACGGCACTGCCTGCGGTGATCAAGCCGACCGCAGCGCCGCAGCGCTGATTTGGTGAATCGGCCTGAACGCTGCAGCCTTTCCATGGTGTTGGGCTGAACTTGAGAGATCTCTTAATTAACTGTTGTGTGCTGCATCACAGCCGGCAGTGCGCCCAAAAGGTGATGTAGATCTCTCGCGAACCCGATTTTTTCGCCACATTCGTAACATCAGTCCCATCAGAAACACGGGAAGGCTTTTCGGCGTGGCACGCACTGTTTGCCAGGTATCGGGTATCTAATGACGTGGTGAGAGTGCTGCGGTAACGTGGAACTACGGGTACAGCAACCAGATATTCGCAGGAGTGATCACCGTGTACATCAGCCCGATAAGTCGGTCACGGATGGGTCGTATTGCCTGGTCATTGTTCCGTCATCCGATGAAGAGCCGTGAGTTTCCGGCGAAGAACGAACGACTGGTCACGGCAGACGAGCTACTTCGCTTCGGAGTTTGACGAGTATCCGGCACCGTGCACAACGCCCTCGAACCGGCGCGATAGCGCCGATCCGAGGGCGTAGCTATTTGTGTCAGCTGCTCAGCTGACCAGAATCCCTGATCGCCTCGGCCAACGGCTCCAGAACTGCCGTGTCATAGGGCGGCGGCAGGTAGATGATCGCCAGATCCAAGCCCTCGGCGCCGAGCGCGGCGGCCTCGTCGAGCACCTTCGCGACATCGTGGTCCGGGCCGAGTCGCACGTGCGCTGACAGCGTGATCTCTTTGGGGTCGCGGCCGATGTCGGAGCAATGTGCCGCAAGCACATCGCGCTTGCGGGCGAACTCCTCGGGCGGCCCGCCCACGAAGTTCCAGTGATCGGCGTACTGCGCGGTGATGCGCAGCGTCCGCTTCTCGCCACTTCCGCCGATGCAGAACGGCGGGTGTGGCTGCTGCGGACCCTTGGGTTCGTTGCGGGCGTCCTTGAGCTGGTAGAACTTGCCGTCGAACGTCGTCGTCTCCTGCGTCAGCAGGCCTTTCAGAACCTGGCAGGCTTCCTCGAACCGGTCGAAACGCTCCTTGATCGAACCCAGTTCGATGCCGTAGGCGCCGGATTCCTCTTCGTTCCAGCCGGCACCGATCCCGAGTTCCAGGCGACCGTCGGACACGATGTCGAGCGCGGAGGCCATGTTCGCCAGCACGGCGGGATGGCGGTAGTGGATACCGGTGACGAGCACGCCGACGCGCAATCGCTCGGTGGCCTGCGCCAGGGCGGTCAGCGTCGTCCAGCCCTCCAGGCAGGGCCCGGTCGAGTCGGAAAAGATCGGATAGAAGTGGTCGAATGTCCAACCGGACTCGAAGACGTCGATTTTGTCGGCAGCTTTCCAAATGGCAAGCATGTCGGCCCAGGTCGTGTTCTGCGGGGAAGTCTTGAAAGCGAATCGCACAACAGTCCAAACTAGCCACGTAAGCCGATTAATTCCTGGACTCCGACAGGTCGTCTCTCTCATGGTGGATTCGACGAAAGCTTGTGAGCACACTGCCAAACTGCTGGAAGGCGTCCGGGATGAGGACCTCGGCAGTCGCACCCCGTGCGAGAAGTTGCCGGCCACGTTCCCACTGAGCGCCGCTGTGCTGATTCCGTATCTTCGGTGCCATCTGATCGATGCAATCGGTAGTCTCGGGCAAGGAAATGTACGGAATCCAGCGATAAGACCATCTGGGAGTGAACATGAGCGAGTACGCAGTCACCGATCCGGCGACCGCCGAGGTGGTCGCCACCTACCCGACCTCGACCGACGCCGAGATCCAGGCTGCGATCGAGGCTGCGGCCAAGACTGGGCGCAGCTGGGCTCGTACCACCACGGTGGCCGAGCGGGCCGCGCTGATCGGCAAGGTCGCCGCCCTGCACGAGCAGCGCCGCGAACAGCTCGCCGACGTGATCGTCCGGGAGATGGGCAAGCCGCGCGATCAGGCCCTGGGTGAGGTCGACTTCAGCGCCGCCATCTACCAGTACTACGCGGACAACGCCGGGAAGTTTCTTGCCGACGAGGAGATCACCCTGCTCGACGGCGAGGGCACCGCAGTGGTCAAGCGGGGCCCCGTCGGGGTGCTGCTCGGCATCATGCCGTGGAACTACCCCTACTACCAGGTCGCCCGCTTCGCCGGACCAAACCTGATCGTAGGCAACACAATTCTGCTCAAGCACGCCCCGCAATGCCCCGAATCCGCCGAACTGCTGCAGCTGATCTTCCTCGAGGCCGGGCTCCCGCAGGGTGCCTACGTCGACATCCGTGCCACCAACGACCAGGTCGCCGAGATCATCGCCGACTCCCGAGTGGCCGCGGTGTCGCTGACCGGTTCCGAGCGGGCGGGTGCCGCGGTGGCCGAGATCGCCGGCCGCAACCTCAAGAAGTGCGTGCTGGAACTCGGCGGCTCCGATCCGTTCATCGTGCTGTCCACCGATGATCTCGACGCGACCGTGGAGGCCGCGGTCGAGGGACGGATGGAGAACACGGGCCAGGCCTGCAACGCCGCCAAACGCTTCATCGTCGCCGAGAACCTCTACGACGACTTCCTGACCAAGTTCACCGAGAAGCTGCTGGCCGCCGCCGACGGAATCGCCCCGCTGTCTTCGGAATTGGCTGCCGAGCGGCTGGAGCGGCAGGTCAAGGCCGCTGTCGACCAGGGGGCGAAACTGACCTCGGCGGGGGAGCGTCGCGGCGCCTTCTACCCGCCGGCTGTGTTGACCGGCGTCACCGAGGACAACGATGCCTACCGGCAGGAGCTGTTCGGCCCGGTGGCCGTGGTGTACAAGGCCGGTTCCGAGGACGAGGCCGTCGAAATCGCCAATGACACCCCGTTCGGGTTGGGCTCCTACGTCTTCACCACCGATGCCGATCAGGCCGCCCGGGTGGCCGACCGCATCGATGCGGGCATGGTGTTCGTCAACGCGGTCGGCGCCGAGGGCGCCGAACTGCCGTTCGGCGGGGTCAAGCGGTCCGGTTTCGGCCGCGAACTCGGCAAGTTCGGCATGGACGAGTTCGTGAACAAGAAGCTCATCCGCACCGTCAGCTGACGTGTGAGCGGGCGTGCTCGATCGCTTCGTCGAGCGAATCGAGCAGATGGTTCTCGTGTCGCAGTGACTCGAACACGCCGACGTTGGCCAGCAACTCGGCATGTTCGGGTCGAACGCCCTTGATGATCACCGTGATACCGCGCGACTCCAGCTCGGTCGCGATCTCGGCGAGGGTGTGCGCGCCGGTGGCGTCGAGCATGCCCAATTGCGACATCCGGATGATGACGACGGACGTGTGCGGATGCTCGGCGTCCACGATGGCATTCGAAATACGTTCGGCCGCACCGAAGAACATCGCGCCGTCCAGGCGCAGCAACACGATCTGATCGTCGCGGGGATGCGGCGGACCGGGCAGCTCCTCGCGGACGACGCTGCTGCGCCGCGCCACCGAACGCAACGCGAAGAACGCGGCAACGACGACACCGATCTCGACGGCCTCGATCAGATCGAAACACACGGTGACCGCAGCGGTCAGGGTGAACGTCAACGCGTCGGATCGAGTGGAGCGCAGGATCTTCCGGATCGTGGCCGCCGAGATCATCCGGAACGACGTCACCATCAGCACCCCGGCCAATGCGGCGAGCGGAATGGTGGACACCGGGCCGGTGGCCAGATACACCACTCCCAGCAGGACCAGCGAGTGCACGATAGCTGCCACTCGCGTTCTGGCGCCGGACCGGACGTTGACCGCGGTGCGGGCTATCGCGCCCGTGGCGGGCATGCCACCGAACACCCCGGAGGCGACCGACGCGAGGCCCTGGCCCACCAGCTCCCGGTCCGGGTCGTACGGTCCGGTCGGTGACATCGTCGCCGCGACCCGCGCCGACAGCAACGATTCGATGGCCGCCAGCGCGGCGATGGCCAGCGCCGCGCCCAGGAGGGCGCGCAAGGCGCCGAGGTCAGCATGGGGGAGCAGTGGGGTGGGCAGGTGTGACGGCAGTTCGCCGATCGCGGCGACCCGGATGTGCAGCACGCTGACCAGAACGGTGACCACGATGACGGCTGTGAGCGACTCGGGAATGGTGCGGTGTAAGCGGGGCAGTGCGACCATCAGGAACGCGACAACGGCAACTACCCCAAGGGTTTTCGCCGCAGCCGTCCAGTCCGCCTGGGTGATCGCCGTGATGGCGGCGGGCAGTGTGCGCTCACCGGCCGGGGCCTGCTGCGCGAAGGCGGCGGGAACCTGCTGCAGGAAGATGATCGTGGCGATGCCCAGGGTGAATCCCTCGATCACGGGCCACGGGATGAACGTGACGGCCCGGCCGAGGCCGGTAGCCCCGGTGGCCAGCACCAGTAGGCCTGCCGCAACGGTCACCAAGGCGATGCTGCCGAGCCCGTGTTGCGCGACGATCGGCGCGAGGACCACCGCCATCGCCCCGGTCGGGCCGGAAACCTGCACATGGGAACCGCCGAAAACGGCCGCGACCAGGCCGGCGACCACCGCGGTGACCAGTCCCGCGGCGGCTCCGACACCTGAACTGATCCCGAACGCCAACGCCAACGGCAGTGCCACCACGCCGACGGTCACACCCGCGAGGATGTCGCGGCGCCACGAGCGCGGCAGCTCGGCGTAGTCGTCGCGGTGGGGCAGCAGCCGACCGAAGGTGCCGGCCGCGGTTCTGATCAAGGGAGTTGCCTGACGAATTGATGGATTGAACGATTTCGCAAATCACTGTACGGCATCGCAAATGCTGGGCACACTGAAGGTATGAGTGGCGTCCTGTACTTCGACGGCAATTGCGGCATGTGCACGCGCAGCGTCAACTCTCTGATGCGGCGGCAATGGACCGGCGACCTGCACATCGAGCCATTTCAGCGTCCCGGCACGCCGGAGCTCCTCGGCGTCGCGAAAGACGAGATGCTCGAGGCGGCGTGGTGGAAGGACTCATCCGGGGACGTCTACCGCGGCGCCGAAGCGATCAACGCGGCACTGTCGGCCGGGATGGGCAGCCGGATTCCGTTGGGGGTGTACCGCATTCCCGGTGTACGCCAGGTGCAGAACGCCGCCTACCGCTGGGTGGCGAGCCATCGGTACCGGTTCCCGGGCACCACGCCGCACTGCGCGGCACGCCCAGGGGACTGCTGAGCAGTGCCGATGGATCCGGTGACCGCATTGCGCCAGATCGCGTACTACAAGGACCGCGCCCGGGAAGACCCGCGACGGGTGATGGCCTATCGCAACGCCGCCGACATCGTCGAGGCGCTGACCGACGAACAGCGCGAGCGGTTGGGTGCGTCGAACAGCTGGCAGTCATTGCCGGGCGTAGGACCCAAGACCGCGAAGGTGATCGCCCAGGCCTGGGCCGGTCGCGAGCCCGACACCCTCGTCGAATTACGTGCGGCAGCCAAGGATCTCGGGGGCGGCGAGGTGCGCGCCGCGTTGCGGGGCGACCTGCACCTGCATTCGAACTGGTCCGACGGATCGGCCCCGATCGAGGAGATGATGCTGGCCGCGCGCGACCTGGGCCATGAATACTGCGCGCTGACCGACCACTCGCCGCGGCTCAAGATAGCCAACGGGCTGTCGTCCGAACGGCTACGCGAGCAACTCGACGTCATCGACGAGATCCGCGAACTCGTTGCACCCATGCGCATCCTCACGGGGATCGAAGTCGACATCCTCGAAGACGGCTCCCTGGACCAGGAACCCGAGCTGCTGGAACGCCTCGACGTGGTGGTGGCCAGCGTGCACTCCAAGCTCGCCATGGATTCGGCGGCCATGACCCGGCGCATGGTCAAAGCGGTGTCGAATCCGCACACCGACGTCCTCGGACACTGCACCGGCCGGCTGGTCACCGGCGGGCGTGGCATGCGGCCCGAATCGAAATTCGATGCCGGGAAGGTGTTCACCGCCTGTCTCGACCACGGCACCGCCGTCGAGATCAACTCCCGGCCCGAGCGGCGCGATCCACCGACCCGGTTGCTCAGCCTGGCGCTGGAGCTCGGCTGCCTGTTCAGCATCGACACCGATGCCCACGCACCCGGTCAGCTGGATTTTCTCGGCTACGGCGCCCAGCGCGCACTGGAGGCCGAGGTGCCGATCGAGCGGATCGTCAACACCTGGCCCGCCGAAGAGCTGCTGGACTGGGCGTCCCGCTGAGGTTCAGGTTCCCGACGTGAACGGATCATGTTCGGCGAGAAGCTTTTCCATGCGCGCCTCGTCGAGCCGAACCCGCACGGTGGCGGCCTCCTGCTGATCCCGGATCACTTTGGCCAGGGTGAACGAGCTGGTGACGAGGAACAGCACCGACATACCAAGGAACATCCGCTGCCAGATGTCCATCGGCAGGAAAAAGATTCCGCCGAGTACACCGGCGAAACTCATCCCGAAGGCGATGGTGGCCTGTAACGCGAACGCGGCCGTCACTTTCGAGCTGTCATTGAGTGCGATCATGCCCAAAGCCTGACCGAGAATGCGATCTGCCGGATGCGTGAGACTACTCAAATCATCTCGGTCTAAGCTCAGCCGATGCGTGCGGATCTCGGCATCGACACCGTCATCACCCTGCTGGCCGCCGGCCTGATCTTCCTGCTGGCGTTGGTCCTCGGGGTGTGGAAATACCGGCAGATGGCCACCAGCGAGAACCACCTGGCCCACCCGTACGTCGACATCGCCCACCGGGCCGCGCTGCTGTACTCGTTCGCGACGCTGCTGGTTGCGGTGTTCGTCGAACTCAGCGCGTGGCCCACCTGGGTGAACCTCACCGCGGCCATGGTGCTGGTGTTGTTCTTCGTCGTCGCGATCGGCGCCTATATCGAGCACGGTGCCAAACGGGACACCACCAACCAATTCGAAAAGCCAACGGCCGCGCTGCACGCCGGGATGATCGCGCTCATCGTCGGCGAGATCGGCGGCTTCGCCGTGCTGCTCGCGGGATTCGTTGCCGCGCAGTTCTTTTAGTACGGCAGCGTGGGCATCTCCAGGCCCGGATCGCGCCCGACCAGCACGCCGCGGGTCAACATCGCGTTGCCGAACCGCTGACGCACCTCGTCGATGGCGCCGTCGATGGCCACCGGATCTGGCTCCGAGTCAAACGGCAGTTCCAACTGCTGGCTGCCCTGGTGGTCGATGTTGGACACCGCGAACCCGATCAGCGTCAACCCGCGCTCGGCGATCACGGGCGCCGCGGCCGTCACCAGTGCGCGGGCCGCGGCCAGGATCGCGTCGGTGGAGGCGGTGGCCCGGGGCAAGGTGTGCGACCGGGTGGCCCGGCCGAAATCATCGAAACGCAAACGCAATACGACAGTGCGCCCGGTACGTCCGGCCCCACGCATCCGTCGGGTGATGCGGTCGATGAGGTTGACCACCACGACGTCCACCTCCGCGGCGGACATGGTGTTGCCGCGCCGTCCGAGTGCGCGTTGAGCCCCGACGGAACTGCGCCGGACGCCCGTCGTCACCCGTCGTCGATCGATGTTGCGCGACAACGCATACAGCTGTCGCGCCATCGCGCCACCGACCATGGGGCGCAAGGCCGACTCGGGCAGCTCGGCGACATCGGCGACCGTCTCGATACCGTGCGCATGGAGTTTCTCGGCGGTTTTCGCGCCGACACCCCACAGCCGGCGCACCGGCAGCGGGTGCAGGAAAGCCAACTCGCGGTCGGGCGGGACCAGCAGCAGGCCGTCCGGCTTGGCGACCTGGCTGGCCACCTTGGCCAGGAACTTGGTGCGTGCGATCCCGACGGTGATGGGCAACCCCACCTGCGCGCTGACCTGCTCGCGCAGCCGCCGGGCGATCTCTACCGGGGTGCCGGATACCCGGCCCAGGCCGGACACGTCGAGAAACGCCTCATCCACTGACAGCGGCTCCACCACCGGCGTCGTGTCGTGGAAGACCTCGAACACGTGCCGGCTGGCTTCGGTATAGGCCGACATGCGCGGCGGCACCACCACGGCCTGCGGGCACAACGCCCGTGCCTGGCCCCCGCCCATCGCCGTACGCACCCCGAATGCCTTGGCCTCATAACTGGCCGCCAGCACCACCCCGCCGCCCACGATCACCGGGCGCCCGCGCAGCGCGGGATCGTCGCGCTGCTCGACCGATGCGTAGAACGAATCGAGGTCAGCGTGCAGGATGGCCGCACTGTCGGACACGAACATATGTTCGCATAAGCGGCGGACGAGCTAGAAGCCCTCGCCGTAGATGCTGGTCAGCCAGATGTGGGCGAGGGTGTCCACCACGTTGTCGTAGGCGACCGCGGGCTGTTCGGTGCTCAATGCGGCCATCATCGTCCGCTCGTTCATCAGGTTGAGCGAAGTCGCGAGGTCCATGGCGGGGATGGTCTCCGGGGCGGCGCCCCGCTGGCGTTCGGCGGTGATCAGTGAGGCGGTCAGGGCGATCCATTTCTGCATGAGCCCCAGCCAGAACGCGCGGAATTCCGGACTGCTGTTGAGCGCCTCGGTGCCGGCGCGTGCGGTGGCCGGATGTGACGCGAACGAGCTGAAGAAGATCTCGATTCCATGCCGGATCGCCCGCTTGGGGTCGGACGGCATGTCCTCCAGCGCGCTGTCGAAGCCGGTGTCGGCCCGCTTGATCAGTGGATCGATCAGTGACAGCAGGACCGCTTCCTTTGACGGGAAGTAGAAGTAGAACGTCGGGCGGGAGATGCCGGCGCCTTTGGCCAGGTCATCGACCGATATGTCGGCGAACTTCTTGGTTTCCAGCAGCTGCCTGGCAGTCGCGAGAATCGCCGCTTCGCGGTCGTCGCCCGAGGGACGGGCGGCCCGGCGACCGCGCGGCGCGCGCGTCGTGCTGGAGCTGGTCACACCCAGCACCCTAACACCGCGTTGAATTTATCAACAGGGTGTTGACCGGTTCAACACCATGTTGATACCGTCGGTCCCATGAACGAACACTTCGATGTTGTGATCGTCGGCGCCGGCATCTCCGGCATCAGCACGGCCTGGCACCTGCAGGACCGTTGCCCCACCAAGAGCTACGTGATCCTGGAGCGCCGGGAGAACATCGGCGGCACCTGGGACCTGTTCAAGTACCCGGGCATCCGCTCCGACTCGGACATGTTCACCCTGGGGTTCCGGTTCAAGCCATGGGAGTCCGCAAAATCCATCGCCGACGGCCAGTCGATCTGGGACTACATCAACGAAGCCGCCGATGAGTACGGCATCCGCAACCACATCCGCACCGGCCACCGTGTCCTGTCGGTGGACTGGTCGGACGCCGACAACCGCTGGACCGTGAACGTCGAGCACAACGGCGAAGCCAAGCAGATCACCGCGTCGTTCCTGTCGGTGTGCAGCGGCTACTACAACTACGACGAGGGCTACTCGCCCGAGTTCCCGGGAGCCGAAGACTTCAAGGGCCAGATCATCCATCCGCAGCACTGGCCCGAAGATCTCGACTACGCCGGCAAGAACGTGGTCGTGATCGGGTCCGGTGCCACCGCGGTGACACTGATCCCGTCACTGGTCAACGGCGGCGTCGGCCACGTCACGATGCTGCAGCGCTCGCCCACCTACATCGGCTCGCTGCCGCTGGAAGACCCGGTCGCGCTGCGGACCAACAAGTACCTGCCGAAGAACCTGGCGCACTTCGTCAACCGGTGGAAGCAGATCGGCTACAGCACCGGCCAGTACCAGGTCGCCCGCAATTTCCCCGCGGTGTTCAAGAAGGTGCTGCGCCGGATGGCCGAACGCCGGCTGCCCGAGGGCTTCGACTACGACAAGCACTTCAGCCCGCGTTACAACCCGTGGGACGAGCGAGTCTGCCTGGCGCCCAACGGCGATCTGTTCAAGGCCATCCGCTCGGGCAAGGCCGGCGTCGTCACCGACACCATCGAGACCTTCACCGAAACCGGCATCAAGCTGACCTCCGGTGAGGAACTGCAGGCCGACATCATCGTCACCGCGACAGGGCTGAACATGCAGTTGTTCGGCGGGGCGACCGCCAACCGCAACGGTGAGCCGATCGACCTGACCAAGTGCATGACCTACAAGGGCCTGATGCTCTCGGGTGTGCCGAACATGGCCATCACCTTCGGTTACACCAACGCGTCCTGGACTCTCAAGGCCGACCTGGTCTCCGAGTTCATCTGCCGCCTGCTGAACTACATGGATGCCAACGGGTTCGACCGCGTCGAAGCGCAGCACCCCGGTGACGCCGTCGACGAGCTGCCGTTCATGGACTTCACCCCCGGGTACTTCCGGCGGGCCATGGACAGCCTGCCCAAGTCGGGTTCGGAGGCGCCGTGGAAGCTCAAGCAGAACTACTTCTTCGACATGCGCACGATCCGCTACGGCAAGGTCGACGAAGAGGCGCTGATGTTCACCAAACACCGTGCCGCAGTGACGGTTTGACCCGCTCGCGCTAGGGCGTGACGACCACTATGCCGTCCTCGTCGGCATAGGCGATCTCGCCCGGCACGAATGTCACCCCGCCGAAGCTGACCTCGACGTCGCGCTCGCCCTCGCCGGTCTTGGTGCCCTTACGCGGGTTGGTACCCAGCGCCTTGATCCCGACATCGATGGTGCGCAACGCGGCCGCATCGCGCACCGCGCCGTGCACGATCACCCCGGACCAGCCGTTGCCGGCCGCCAGGCCGGCGATGATGTCGCCCACCAGCGCGGTGTGCAGCGAGCCGGTGCCGTCGACCACCAGCACCCCGCCGTTGCCCGGGGTGGACAGGATCGACTTGAGCAGCGCGTTGTCCTGGAAGCAGCGCACCGTGGTGATCGGCCCGGCGAACATGGTCTTGCCGCCGTAGTTCTGAAACTGCAGATCGCAGCTACGGACGTCGGGGTAGATCTCGTCGACCAGGTCAGCGGTGGCGCGGGGTTCGATACTCACCCGGCGATTATCGCAGCCCGCTAGCGGGCGACGCTTTGCACGATGATGTCGTGCACGAACTGGGCCAGGCCCGGCTCGGCGTCGTCGTAGTAGCGGGTGAACCGCTCATCCTCGACGTAGATGGTGGCCAGGCAGACGTGCATGTCGTCACTGCAGTCGTAGAACCGGGAGATATTGGCGCGATGCCGGGCGGCCAGTTCATTGGCCTGGGCAGACCCGGGCGGCACACCGGCGCGCTTCCCCTCGGCCAGTGCGTCGAGCAGCGCGTCGTTCTCGGCCTTGAACTCGATCCAGTCCTGTTTGGTCATCTGAGCGGTGCGCCGGCGGGACTGCCGCCATTCCTCGGTGTCGCCCCAGCGCTCGCGGGCCTCGTCGTCGTGCTCGTCGAAAACGGCACTGCCGAAGATCTCCACCTGCTCCTCGGCGGTCAGCTGGATTCCTCTGTCGTGCGCACTCATCAATTCCTCCACTGCCTTGATGGTCTGCTGCAACTGCCCGACCTGCCCGCACAACAGACTGTGCTGGCGTCGCAGGTGGGCGATCACATCGGCATCCGGATCGTCGAGCAGCGAGCGGATCGTCTCCAGTGCCAGCCCGACGGACCGGTACACCAGCACCAGATGCAAACGCTCCACATCGGCGTCGGTGTAGCCGCGGTAACCCGCCGCGGTACGCACGCTGGGCACCACCAGACCGATGTGGTCGTAGTGGTGCAGGGTCCGTACCGAGGTGCCCGTCAGAGCGGCAACCGTGCCGACGGACCTCACCTGCGGATCTGCGTGCATGACGCCACTATTGACCCTGACGTCGCGTCAGGGTCAAGCCCAGATCAGCTGTCCTCGGAATGCCGCCGGCTCAGCAGAACCAACAGCACCGCCAAAACGCCCACCGCCACCGCCGTGGCGAGCGGGACCTTGGACGACGAAGTCTCGTCCATCGGGACCGGAGCCGAGCCGGACACAGGGTTTGTGGCCGAGGTGACGGTTGACTTGGCTTGTGCGGCAGTCTCTTTGGCGGCCGACGCGACGTCGGGCACTGCCTTGACAGGAGGTGGTGTGGGGGTGCCCTGGGCCGGAGGCTTGGTAGCCGGCGGGGCGGGCTGGGCCTTCTTGGCCGGAGCCTTCTTCGCCGGAGCTTTCTTGGCGGCCTTGGCCGGGGCCTTCTTCGCCGCCGCCTTTTTGGCCGGAGCTTTCTTCGCCGGGGCCTTCTTGGCCGGAGCTTTCGGCGGAGCAGGATCCGCGCCGGCCGCTGACGCTTCGGCCGCCGCCGATTCGGCTGCGGTTTCTGGCTTCTCGGCAGGGTGGTCCTGCTGCTCTGCCATCTGGCTGCTCCTTCGCAGTATCCGGTTTTCCGCGCCAGCGCGGTGGGTCTGGGGCCGGCAGTGTTTCCATCATGCCAGGCGCCGCGTCGGTCACCCCGTGACGGCCAACGCCGCGGCGAGGGTCACCGCAACAGCCATGATGCCCAACTCCACCAGCGAACGGTGCTGTGACAATGCGGCACTGCTGCGGTGTGCCCGTGCCGCGGGCAGCCATTGCGACCTGTTTCGCCAGGCCAGCGCCAACAAGATCACCGTCACGACCACTTTGGCCGCCAATATCCGGCCGTACCCGGTGCCCCACAACTCAGCAGGTGAATTCAACTTGATCGCGGCCCCGGTGGTCCCGGCAATCAGCAGCGCACCCACGCACCACAACGACAACCGGGAGAACCGGGGCAACACTCTGGCCCACTGACCACGGTGCGACACGGTCAGCACCAGCGCCGCCAGCACACCGCACCAGGCGGCTGCGGCCAGGGCATGGACCGCCACAGCCATCCCACCGATCGGGCTCTCCGAAAGATGCCCGGTCAGCGTGCGGGCGGCCATCCCGACGGCCGCGAGGCCGACAATCGGGACCGTGGTGGCGACACCTCGCCCAACCGCGATGGCCACCACGCCCACAATGAGGGCCGCCGCGATGCCCACCAACCCCGAGCGGCCCGTGGCGGTGTGCAGGCAAAAGTCAGACAGGGTGCGTACGCCGATCTGCCAGAACCCGACGCCCGCGGTCTGCGTGGCCTCCACAGTCAGCCGCACCAGCTCGGCGAGCAGCCAGACGGCCGCAGCCAGCGCCAGTGGGCCGGCCGCCCGCCGGCCCAACTCGGCCCGGTAACGGTCAGACTCCAGCAGTGGCACCGCCGCCAGGCCGAGGGTGACGATGGCCGCACAGTCGGCCAGCGCCCGGATCAATGCACCGGTCACCGTTGGCGCCGGACCGCCCACCACGCTCCGCCGCCCACCAGCACGACGGCGATCAGGACGAACGGCCACACCACCAGGCCGCCGTCGGACTGCGCCGGCGACGAGGCAGCGGCCCCCGGGGTGCCCGTGCCGGCAACCGTCAGGTCAAACGACCAGGAACCCGAGACCACGTGGCCGTCGGCGGAGGTCACCCGGTAGTTCACGGTGTACGTGCCCGCCGGGCCGAGGGGGCGGACCCCCACACTGATCACAGCCCCGGCCACCGTCGGGTCCCCCTGCGACCACAGGTTGCGGTCCGGACCGACGACGGTCATGTTGGCGAAGGCCGGTTGCAGGGCCTCGTTGAAGGTGGCACTCACGCGCGGCGGGGACGTGCTGAGAGCCGCGTGTTCGGCCGGTTCGGACGCGATGCGGGTGGCGTGCGCCGATGCTGCGGGCGCCCCGGCCAACGCCGAGGCGGCCAGCACCAGGCCGGCCAGAGACACGGCCAGCAGCCTGCTCATGACCGGCGCCTGTTCAACAGACCCACCACCACGGCGATGGCCGCGAGGATCAACGCCCCGCCTGCCAGCCAGCGCGCCGAGTTGTCGGCGGCGCCCGCGGGCTGGGCGGCAGCCGGAGCGGGCTGACTCGGGGCCGGCGGCGTCTCGGTTCCATGCTCGGTGTGCGCCCCCTCGGGCGGTGTACCGGTGAGGGCCAACTGCGGTGCGGGATGCTCGGGCTCGCTGCCATCGGGCAGGGGCGCCTGATCCCAGTGCACCACGGTGCCGTCGGAATACGTCTGGGTGGCAGGGAAAGTCGCGGTGTCGGAGTTCGGCAACTTGACCGAGACCCGGAACAACGCGAACTGCTCGGGGGAGATCCCCACGCCGGGGGCGGCCGTCCAGGTCACCGATCGGACCGTGCCCGCGGCGGTATCCCGGTCGAGCTTGGCTGTCCAACCCGGCATCACCTCGGTACGCGCCGAAGTCAGATCGGGCAGGTCGATCTTCAATTGCGTTGTGAGCGCGCCGGTATCGGACTCGCCGGGCACCTTGAACGTAAGGACCGAGGTGGTCCCCGGAGTCGGATTCTCGGCGTCGACGTGGACGTGGGCCCACGCCGGTGCGGCGGTGAGCACACCGGTGATCGCTACTGCCGCAGTGGTGAGCAGGGCGCGCGAGGACGCCCCGGTCAGAAGATGCATTTCTGGTGTCTTTCTGGAATTGGTGGGACGGTCAGGCTCTGACGCCGACCGGTGGACCCCGGTCCGACACCGAAGCGGCCAGAAAGCGGGCCGAGTGACGCGGCTGGTCGGCGCTGCGCGCCGACGCGTGCACCGTCGCCACGGGTAGGCCACGGACTGCCCGCGCCACCGCCCGCACCGCCCGCGATACGGCGCTGCACAGCCGCGCGCCGCAGGTGATCAGGCCGGCACCGAGCGACACCGCCAGCAGATGCGCGACCAGCATGGCCAAGCCCGGATCAGCACTGTGCGAGTGACCTGCCGTGGTCAAGAGCGCGTGGGCCAGCAGCTGGCCGGTGCCCAGCAGCCCCCACACCACCGCGGTACGGTTCGCGCACGTCGCGGCGGAGGCCACTGCCCCCAGCGTCACCGCGAGGATCACGAGCTGGGCCGCCACCGCCCCACCCGGCAGGCCACCGCCGGCGAGCCCGTGGGCGGCGACCGCCAGTGCCGCGGTGAGGGAGCCGACGGCCGTACTGCGCAGCGGGGCTGCGGAGTCACGGGCGCCGGTCATGGACGTGGGCTCAGACCAGTCCCAGTCGAGCCATCAGATCGGCGTCGATGCCGTCGAGCTGGGCGGCGATCGCCGCGTGGGCACCGCGGCGACGTGCCGTCGGCATGTTCTCGGCCGCCGTCACCGCGGCGGCCAGGTCGGAGAGCCGTTCGTTGATCGCCGTGACGAACTGCTTGGTCTCGGCATCCTTGGGCTTCTTCTCAGCGACCTGGCGCAGGGTCTGCTCGGCACCGGAAATGCGTGCGGACAGCTCGGCGCCGTGCCCGGAGAACTGACCGAGCTGGGCCAGCGGGACGCCGAGGCGATCGGCCCGACGCTCGTCCAGGGCACCCCGGGCTGCTGTGGCGGCACGGTAGATCAACGGCACCAGGACCGGCGCCAGCAAACGTGTGACGGTGAGCAGGCGACGAATCCTGGCGGGGGCCAGCAGCCGTCCCTCCCGGGCAGCTTTCAACTCGGCCTCGGCCACTTTGAGGGCTGCGCGGTCGCTGTCCCGCTGCGTCTTGACCTGAGCTTTGAGGGCCCGTTCCGCCGATTTTCGATCGGACTTGATGCGACGAGCCTCGTTCTTTGCGGTGAGCCGGGCTTCCAGCTTGGCCTTGGCCTTGATGGCGCGGGCTTCGGCGCGGCGGGTGGCGCGGCTTTTTCGTCGCGTGAACAGGCCCATTCCGGTTGCCTCCCGGTCAATTCGTCGTGTGTTCGTGGTCACCGCAGAAGTGCTGCAGACCCACAGTATCGTCCAGTGGATTTGCTCCGCCGTGCCTCCCCGCGATCGCGGCGGGTAATCGCCTCAGCTAGCAAATTTCGACTGCCTCTTTGTGCAAGAATCGAATTCATCAACGAAGCTTGCGGGCGGTGCGCGAAAGGGTGGTGACAACGTGCGTTCGCGGTTGCGCGTCGCCGCCTCGACCGGTCTGGTGCTTACGGGCCTGATCACCGCCGGTGTCGGAGGGGCACTGGCGTTTGCCGATCCGGACCGTGGCCGGTCCGACAGCGGGTCAGGCTCGTCGAACGGTGTCGGCAAGGGGCACGACGGGCACGACGGCAAGGATCGCGGGCGCGGCCACGAGCGCGACGGCGATTCGCATGGCGAAGACGACGGCAGCAGCGCCACATCGGGCCCGCACACGTCGCACAAACCCACGAAGACGTCAGGCGAGCCGACCAAGGCGACCGGTAGGCCGACGAAGACAACAGGCAAACCGACGAAGATAACCGGCACATTGACGAAGACGACCGGCAAACCGACCAAGACCGAAGAGCCCGGCGAGTCGTCGCAACCGTCCGGCACCCATACCCCCACGCAAACTGGGACCGGCACCGCAACCAACACCGAGACGCCCCCGAGCACCGAGCCCTCGGAGTCCCAGACACCGACGACTTCGGGCACCGTCGAGACGTCCACCTCGGTCTCCACGACGTCTGCCACCACCACCGGGACGACTTCGCGCACGACCGAGACGACTTCGCGCACGACCGAGACGACTTCGCGCACGACCGAGACGACGACGACCGTGGTCGGCGGCGCCGCCGGCGGTGGCCGTGGCGGCGGGGGAGGCGGAGCGCCCGCTCCGTTCAACTATCCGCGGTTGCCGGACATGCTGTTGCCCCCGCCCCAGGCGCAGGCACCGGCGCCGGACGTGGCGGCACCGCCGCCGCCAGGCCTGGCCGCAGCGGCCGGGCTGGCCACGATTCCGGCTCCGGTCGTCGTGCTGCCGGTGATCGTGCCGCCGCTCGCGGTGCCGTTGGCCGGCCCCGGCTCCGACGATGGGCCGCGGTCGGGTCCGGGATCGAGACCTGACATGCAGCCGTCCACCAAGATGCGGACCGAGGCGGGGCCGCCCGCGGCCGTAGGGTTGGACGCCGCCACCCCACCGGTGTCCTTCCGGGCCGGCTATGCGGACTACCTACGTACCGCGAACACCATGGAGATAGCGGCGATGGCAATGCCCGGTGTGACCGGGATGATGGCGCTGACCGGCCTGGGTGGGCTCGTAGGTTACCGGCAGGCGAAAGCTGGCCGTACCGTCCGAATCGACGCCAGCCGGTTCATGCGTTAGGAACGACCGTGCTACGAAAGGGTGGAAAGGGGGATCATGTCAGCCAGTCGAAGCGTCACGCGCGCTGTGAACGAGGTTCTCGACCTCGCCCCTCGGCAGGGTGAGATCACGTTGACCCGCCTGGTCGACGCGGTGAGCGCCGACCGCGGTCGGCCGATCGAGCTGACCATGGCCGAACTTCCCCCGGGAGTCTGCGGGCAGTGGCGGCAATACGCCGACCGCGATGTGTTCCTCATCCAGCAGGGGTTGCCGGCCTGGGATCGCACCCTGGCCCACGAGCTCGGCCACCTGGTGTTGGGCCACGAGGGCATATCGATCGTCGATGCGGCCGCCGCCTCCGCCGAGGTGGCCACGTCCGACCTGATCAGTTACATGCTCAACCAGCGCACCGGCTGTATGGGGCCCAACGGCGAGGACATCGAACAGGAGGCCGAGGACTTCGCGGCGCTGCTGCTGTACCGGCTCGGCCGCCTGCCCTCCGATCGGTCGTCGATCGTCCAGGTTCGCCTCGGAGAGGCGTTTGGTTGATCGTCTGGGTGATCGCCGGCCTCCTCGGCTTGGCAACCGGCCTGCGCATCGGTTGGGCACTGGTCAACAAGCAGTCCCTGGTGAGCTCCGCAATGATCCTGTCGTTGGGCAGCCTCGGCGTCGTCGCGGCCCTCAACTGGCAGCCCCTCGCCCTGCTGATCGACACGGTGGTGCACTGGCCCAACATCGCCGCGGGGCTCAGCCAGGTCGCCCTGATCGGGTGTGCGGCCGGCAGTTGCGTGATGATCACGACGGCGTCGTCAGGTCATTCGGCCGCACTCACCCGCCGTATCGCGTTGATCCAGTACGGCGTGGCCGGTGTCGTCGCCGTCATCAGCCTGGTGATCTTCTTCCGGGCCGGCCGGCAGCCAGAGATGTCGCCGTCGGAGTACCTGCAGCGCGATCTCGGGTCGAACGGCGCTTCATGGCTGTTGCCGCTGCTCTACGTGTTCCTTGCCCTGACCCTGGTGGCGTGGGCCGGCCTTCGCTACTCGAACCGCAGTCGGCGTGGGCGCGCGTTGTTCCTGTTCACGGTCGGCATGGTGCTGATCGTGGCTGCCAGTGGCTTCGTCCTGCTCCGGGCCGCGGGTCGGATCGAGCCGGTCGGTGTCGGTGTGGCGGCAACCATGCTCGGGTGTGCGATGGTCATCGTCGCCGCCGGATCGCTGCTGCCGAGCGTCGAAGACTGGTTCGGCGCCCGACAGGAATTGCGGACCATCAAACCACTGTTGAATGAGCTGGCCCGGCGTCAGCCCGACGTCGGCATCGGGGTGCGTCCGCGCGGACCACTTGTTTTTCGCGTGGCCGAACGGATGTCGCTGATCTCCGACGCCCTCTACCTGGAAGCGACCGCTGCCGACGCCCGCCGGCACGAAATCGCCGGGTCCCGTGGCGCAGGCGGATCAAGCGACACAACGCAATTCGGTGATATCGAGCGACCTCAGGTGCCGCCCCGCGATCAGGCGCACGCCGTCGCGCAGTGGATCTACGACACCCGCGAGGGGGATGAGGTTTCAGCCTTCCCGGGGCTGGCGTGGCTCAGCCAGCCCGAGTCGTACTCGGACCGGGAATGGATTCTGGCGATAGCCGCGCAGTACCGGGAATTGGACCGCGGGGCAGCGCGCAGCTGAAACCCGCGCAAGTGGGATTCACCGAAATGACCCCCACTGACGTGGGTTTCAGCGCGTAGAGACGCCAGGAGGAATCGACGAATCAGTCGTCGAGGTGTTCCCGGCGGCGCAGCTCGTCGACCTTCTGAACCAGGTCCTGCTGAGCTTCGTTGGACAACCCGACGGTACGGGCGGCGATCCGGCGGACCCCTTCGTCACGCATGCTGGCCAGCCAGGTCAGCTCCTTGTCGAGCTTCTCGTAGTACTCGTCGTCGGTGAAATAGGCCGGCTTGATCCGGAAGAAATTGGCAAGTGCGGCCATGGTTGCCACCGACGGGTTGGTTCGGTTGCCCGAACGCAGCTGCGACAGGTACGGAGCCGACATGGTGACGCCCTCCGACTTCAGCGCGGCGATCACCTCGGCGGACGTGTGGGGTCCGCGCCCGGGCGGATAAACCGTGTCGAACAGGCGGTTCAGGCGGGCGGCGAACGTCTTGCTCATCGATTTGTCCTCCACATGCTTCAGAGCGGTACGAATAGGCGGCGTATTTGCTGACTATGGTAGCGAGTGTTGTGACGACAACCAAGTGCAAACGCCACAAAAGTTAAACGAGCTTTGTGTTTTGGCAGTCCCTGCCACAGAAACGGAAGGCTTCGCCATGGGGGAAGGCGGGATTGCGTCGTCTGCCAATGCAAAAGGTGACGGTCGCGTTGTATTGAGTGCGGTGAGCTGCGCGCACGGTGGCTCTCGATCATGATCAACTTCTGAGCCGGCAACCGTCGCAGTGCCGTGACTAGGGAAAACACATATTTGCTGTAGCGCGGGTCCCGGGCGGCGCCAGATTGCGCGGGGCGCCCTTGTCGAACGACGTGGAACACGTTACAGCTTGAGCGATGGAATGAGCATCGGCCCCCTTGCATGCGATAGCCAGACGGCCGCGGAAGGATTCCGGCGCCGATTCCAGGCGGGGTTGCGGGACGGAAACGGCCGCCGGTGCGGGCCGTCGTGGGACAAGCGTCGACACAAAAGAGGCGGCGGCCAGGGTTGCGGTGGGGTGCCACGGCTATCGAACGCCCGGTGCGGGAAGCCGGCAGCGTCGAGGTTGCGGGCGACGCTGGCGCCTGCGGCTGCGGACATGACGACCTTTCGACACACACCGCTGATATGTGCCGCTCGCGCGGCGCTCTTACACGGCCGAAGGCCTCGCCCACCGCATCGCGAGTGGTCGACCGGGCGTACGCCGGCATGTCGACGCGACGATTGCGGGCTGCTGCCCTTCGCTGATCTTGAGGACCCTAGCCGCTGTCGGCCGAACGCGCTACGTTTCCTATCTTTTTCGGGTAGCCGGATTCTCCCGGCTGGAGAGGATGTCCCTCAACTGGCAGAGTTACGCCGCCAGGAGCATTGCCAGGATGGCAGTGTCGGGGTGACTGATCGGATCGACCCCCACACGGCTGACCACCGACGTGACCGTGCCGTCGGATTCGGCTTCGACCCAGGCCGCCCGGTGTTCGAGCCCGAGATGCGGAAGTCCCGGCAGCAGTACACATCCCGAAGCTGCTCCGGCGCATTCCGGAAGGGATGGAGTGGTTTCCGACGGCGGATGCAACATCAACAGGGCCGGCGGTTGATGCTCGGCGAAATACCCGGGTGGAACCGCGGATTCGCCCACCACCGGACCTTCGGCGATGACCAGGCCCACCGTGCCGGGCTGGGGCTGTTCCGGCAACTCCTCGCGAACTCCGAAAACCGTTGTGGTGGAAAGTAATCCTGGAAGTGAAGCGATGCGCACGGTGACCATGAGAAGCTGCGCCCACTCTTTGGTGGAATCGGGCCACCGCCCGGAGACCACGAAGCCCTTGAGGGCGCCGCCGGAATGAAAGGGCGCGATCTCGATCGCCCTGCCGGACCCCGTCGTATCCATATCGCCTCCGGGACATCGGTGTTGGACCACCGGCTGATCGGTGCTCCGACACGTCTGTGGGTCGATCAGATCAGAATGCGACAGCCACCGCAGGTGTGCAAGGCGACACGGCCCAGAAATGAGGGCGGGGCGCCACGCGATCCGCGCGACGCCCCTTGGTGAGAGATCGGGAAACCGATCCAGCCCTCAATCGGACCGAACCGGGACTAGCCGAAGATCAGGCCGTTGGTCTTGGAGGTGGCGGCCGCGTAGCGGTTCTGCACGTCCTCCCAGTTGACCACATTCCAGAACGCCTTGACGTAGTCGGCCTTGACGTTCTTGTACTGCAGGTAGAAGGCGTGCTCCCACATGTCGACCTGCAGCAGCGGAATGATGCCGAGCGGCACGTTGGCCTGCTGGTCGTAGAGCTGGAAGGTCAGCAGGCGATCGCCGAGGCTGTCGTAGCCGAGCACGGCCCAGCCCGAACCCTGCAGTCCGTTGGCGGCGGCGGTGAACTGCGCCTGGAACTTGTCGAACGACCCGAACTGGTCGTCGATCGCCGCGGCCAGGTCGCCGGTGGGTTTGTCACCACCGTTGGGGGACAGGTTCTTCCACCAGATCGAGTGGTTCACATGGCCGCCGAGGTGGAAGGCCAGGTTCTTCTCGTTGAGGAAGATCGCGGCGTGGTCGCCGTTGGCCCGCGCCTCGTCGAGCTTGGCTACGGCGTCGTTGACGCCCTTCACATAGGCGGCATGGTGCTTGCTGTGGTGGAGCTCGTTGATCTGCCCGGAGATGTGGGGCTCCAGCGCTCCGTAGTCGTAATCCAGGTCCGGCAAGGTGTATTCAGCCACGAGATTCCTTCCTCATTATCGATCGATGGAGCCAGGCTTCAACGATCCTGACGTTCGACACTCAAGATCGCTGCCAACATTGCTCCATCGCAGGGCGCACCGCAAGGACGCGCGTGCCGCCCCCACGTATACCCGATGACGGTCAGAACAAGACGATCACGGCGAGCACGCCGAGCAACAGCAGCGCGATCACGCTGGCCCGGAGAAAGGCCATCAGCTGGTTACGGGTGTGCAAATGTCCGGATGAATGCCATTCGGGCTGCGAAAACGCTGATCCCGATCCGATCGGATGCGACGCCATCAAACACTCCTGACCTGCACGATCAATCCTTGCCCCCCAGTGAGTTCTGTCACAACAGCTCGTGTGACGCCGATCATAGACCCTGTAATGGTCGAGCGAAAATCGGCCACCGCGTCAGCCGATGACGGGCCGCGTTTAGCCGAATGCTTAATTTCGCTCCGGGTCGGCGACGGTTGTTGATCGCCGGTGCGCGCACCCCAGGGTTATCCACAGTTTTGGACAGCTACCGCACAGTAACCCCCACCTCGGGGCTTTTC
>NZ_VCMY01000052.1:0-37580 GCF_005924235.1 Mycobacterium sp. DBP42 | reverse complement strand
CGTCAAGCGCGCCATCTCCAAGCACCGAGCCAAAGGCACCATCGACCGCACCAACTACACAACCAGCATCACCATCGAGATCCTCGACGGTTGACAACGGGCCACCCACGCTAACTGCGCGGCATTGACACTAACCCGGGGCGTTGGTGTGGTCCACCGCTGCGGGGCGGGCTACTTACCCTGGCCGCAGGCGAGGTCGACGTAGACCGTGGTGTAGCGGACCCGCTCCTCGGTGTTGCCGCGCGGGGCGGCCTTGAGTTCTGTGATGTCGCGGCCAGGACGGACGGCCTTGACGTTGCAGTCGCTGATCGACCCGCTGCCGACCCGGGACAGGATGACGCGGTAGCCCTCGTCCTCCAATTGCTTGATCGTCTGCTGCGCCGACCCGGCGCCACCCGGCGCCGCCGCGGCCGGTCCGGCCACCGCCAGCGCACCTACGGCCAAACCGGTTCCGATCGCGGCGATGACGCTATTCCTGACGGAGTTCCCCATTGAACTACCTGCCTTCCTTGCTGATTGATTTCAGCCTATGCACGCAATTCAGCCAGGTCCATCGACTCATGTTGAACGCATACGAATGGGCGCATATGAATAGCCGCACATTGGAAACTCAGGCCGGATTCATATGTTTCGAATACCCGCCGACCACGTCGGGGGCAGCCTCGCCCGCCAGCGGGATACGCACAGTAAACACTGTTTCACCAGGCTTCGAGGCAACCGCCACGGTCCCGTTGTGCGCCTCGACGATCGACGCCACGATGGCCAGCCCCAGCCCGGTACTGCCTAATTCGCGCGACCGCGATTTATCGGCCCGCACAAATCTACCGAAAAGATTTGGCAACAATTCGGCATCAATTCCCGGCCCGTCGTCGGTAACCGTTAATTCCGCGAATTCATCACCTTTGGTGAGCGCAATTGCAACGGTCACTCCGGGCGGCGTATGTATCCGGGCATTTGTCAACAAATTGCTGACCACTTGGTGCAGCCGGGCCAGATCGCCGCGCACCCACAGCGGATCGTCGGGCAACTCGGCCACCCAGTGATGCTCGGGCGCACCCACCGCCACGTCATTGACCGCGTCGACCACCAGATCGCTCAGGTCGATGTCGTCGGTCTCCAGGTCCTGCCCCTCACTCAACCGCGACAACAACAGCAGGTCACTGACCAGGCCCGTCATCCGTCGCGCTTCGGCTTCGATGCGGGCCAGCGCGTATTCGGTGGTGGGCGGCAGAGTTGCGCTGTCCTGCCGGGTCAGCTCGGCATATCCCTGGATCGCGGCCAGCGGGGTACGCAGCTCATGGCTGGCATCGGTGAGGAACTGCCGGGTGCGCCGGTCGGACTCGGCCAGCGCAGCGAGCGCGCTGTCGACATTGGCCAGCAGCTGGTTGAGCGTCTCCCCTACCAGGCCCACCTCGGTGTCCGGATCGGTATCGGTGTCCCGCACCCGCGTCGTGATGCGGTGATCGCCACCGTCCAAGGGCAGTTTCGCCACCTTGGCCGCAGTCGCCGCCACCCGGCTCAACGGCCGCAGCGCGTAGCGGACCACCGCGACGGTGCCCAAGGCGGTGACGATCAGGGCGATGACGATCATCACCCCGACGGTCACCGTTTTGCGGGCGATCACCAGGTTGGCGCTGTCCAGCGACACCCCAGAAACCAGCACCTCACCGTTTTCCGCAGGCTGGCTGGCCAACCGGTAGGAGCCCAGCACCGGAAGCTTCACCGTGCGGGGACGCTCGTCGGTCCAGTTGTACTGGTCGAGTGCCCGAGTCACCGCCGCCGGCGCCGGGTGCGGCTCACCGTCGGAGAACACCGCCGACTGCATCACCACACCGTCGTGCAGCACCGCGATCAGGTTGCCCGGGGCCTGCCCGACGAACGCCGTGAGCGCCTCGGTGTCCGCCGCGAGCTCGTGCTCGTCCCGACTCTCCCGCCATTTCTCGTGGGAATGACTGAAGGCGGCCAACGACCGCGACACCTCGGTATCGCTCATCGTCGTCACGTACGTGTGCAGGCTGTATACCGACAACGCGCCGACCGCGAACAACACCACCGTGACGATCGCACTGACACCCAGCACCAGTTTCCGGCGCAGCGAGCGCGGCCCCCAGCGTCTGGGCGGCATCAGCCCGTCACGACGCCGGCCGCAGCATGTACCCAACGCCGCGGACGGTGTGGATCATCGGCTCGCGGTCAGTGTCGACCTTCTTGCGCAGGTAGGAGATGTACAGGTCGACGATGCTCGACTTTCCGCCGAACCCGTAATTCCACACCCGGTCGAGAATCTCGGCCCGGCTCAACGCTCGGCGCGGGTTGCGCATCAGGTAGCGCAACAACTCGAACTCGGTCACCGTGAGGTTGATCGGCTCACCGGCCCGGGTGACCTCCCGGCTGGCCCCGTCGAGCACCATGTCGCCGACCTTGAGGGTCTCGTCGGCCGGGGGCGTGGTGTGGCTCGACCGGCGCAGCAACCCCCGCAACCGGGCCACCAGCTCCTCGAGGCTGAACGGTTTGGTCATGTAGTCGTCGGCGCCGGCGGTCAGCCCGGAGACCCGGTCCAACACGGAATCCCTGGCGGTCAGGAACAGCGTGGGCGTGTAGCCGTCGGCCTCCCGGACGCGTTGCAGAATCTGCAGGCCGTCGATGTCGGGCAGCATGATGTCCAGCACCACGACGTCGGGCTCGATCTCGTCGAACTTTGCTACCGCATCGTGGCCGTTGTGCGCCACGTCGACTTCCCAGCCCTCGTAATGCAGGGCCATCTTGACGAGGTTGGTCAGCGCCGGCTCGTCGTCAACCAGCAACACTCGGATTGCAGATCCGTCGGTGCGGTGAATCTTCGGCAATTGTCCGAGGATGGCCTGGCGGGGTTGCTGGGCGCGGGGGGAAACGGACATCGTCGTCATGACTCCATTGTGCGGAGTACACAGAGCGTTGTCACGGAGTTCATATGGACTTCTAAGGGAACGCTATATCTATGAGTTTTCTATGATGCACGTCACGTTTCTGACCTGTGGTGATCCAGCTCAAACATCTTGCGATACATACAGTTTCCAACGAGTAGGTGAACAATAAGTGCCGCCCAATGCCATTCCTTGAATGATTCTCCCTGCACACCAGGGATATTCGCGGAGACCGTCACTTCACCGAAACATTTGGGTTCCCTATGCGTGGTCGAATCTTCCTTGCGCCTGCTCACAGCGATAAATACTCTCGCCCACAGCAATTGGGTAATGCCCAGCTACAGGTGAGCCATAAGTCGACTTGTGTCGCACTGCGCTCCAACACCTTTCGCAGTTGTTTCCGGACAACGGCGTCAATAACTTTGCGCGGGCCGCAACGAGGCGAGCCCGCGCATCACCGATTCCAGACGGAGGCGCGCCATGCAGCAAACCAACCAACTCGCAGAACGGGCGAGATCCGTTCTGCGATACGACCTACCGGCATCACTGGTGGTGTTCCTGGTCGCCCTGCCCCTGTCACTGGGCATCGCCGTGGCCTCGGGGGCACCGGTACTGGCCGGCATCATCGCCGCCATCGTCGGCGGCATCGTGGTGGGCGCCCTGGGCGGATCCCCGCTGCAGGTCAGCGGCCCGGCGGCCGGGCTAACGGTGGTGGTCGCCGGCCTGATCTCACAATTCGGCTGGGCCGTTACCTGCGCCATCACCGTGGGCGCGGGCGTGCTGCAGGTGCTGTTCGGTCTGAGCCGGGTGGCACGGGCAGCGCTGGCCATCTCCCCGGTGGTGGTGCACGCAATGTTGGCCGGCATCGGCGTCACCATCGCCCTGCAGCAGGTGCACGTGCTGCTCGGCGGCAGCTCCAACAGTTCTGCCTGGGCCAACATCTCTGAGCTGCCCGCTCAGCTGGTGAGTGCCCACTGGCCCGCCGTGCTGCTGGGCCTGCTGGTGATCATCACCCTGGTGGGATGGCGCTGGGTTCCCGCCCCGGTCAACAAGGTGCCGGCCCCGCTCGTGGCGATCGTCGGTGTGACAGCCCTGTCGGTGCTGGCACCGTTCGATGTCAGCCGCATCCAGATCGACGAATCGCTAATCGATGCGCTGGCATTGCCCAGCCTGCCTGACGGCAATTGGGCAGCATTCGCCGGCGGCATCTTGACCATCGCGCTCATCGCCAGTGTCGAAAGCCTGCTGTCAGCGGTGTCCGTCGACCGCATGCACAACGGTCCGCGCACCAACTTCGACCGCGAGATGATCGGCCAGGGCACGGCCAACATGGTTTCGGGCGCCATCGGCGGTCTGCCCGTCACCGGTGTGATCGTGCGTAGTTCGACCAACGTGGCTGCCGGGGCCCGCAGCCGGGCCTCGGCCATCATGCACGGCGTGTGGGTGCTCGCATTCGCCGTACCGTTTGCCGGCCTGGCCCAGATGATTCCGACCGCCGCGCTCGCAGGCCTGCTCATCATGATCGGCCTGCGCCTGGTGAATCGTGCCCACATCGAAACGGCAAGACTCACCGGAGATTTGGCGGTGTACCTGATCACCATCTTGAGCGTGGTATTCCTCAACCTGCTCGAAGGTGTGGCGATCGGCCTAGTCTTGGCGATCGCGCTGACGGTATGGCGAGTGGTGCGCACCAAAATCCACGCCGAGCCAGCCGGCGAGGACGATTGGCTGGTCACCATCGAGGGCTCCTGCACGTTCCTATCGCTGCCCAAGCTGACCAAGACTCTGGCCACCGTGCCCGCCGACGCCGACGCCACGGTGGAACTATCCGTCGATTTCATCGACCACGCCGCTCATCAGGCCATCGAGGACTGGTGCCGTCAGCACCGCGCTGCAGGCAACAATGTCGAGTTGCACGACCTGGGGGCCGTAGAGATGGACAGTGCGGTGCTTGGACCTCCGATCCGCAATTTCACCCCGTTCGACAAGCGTTCAGGTGTGGTGCCGTGGAATTCCTGGCAGCCGCAGGGCACCCCGTCGGTGCTGCACGGGCTGGCCGCCTACCATCGACGCACCGCCCCGGTGTTACGCCCTCACATGCAGGATCTGACGGATAGCCAGAATCCGGAAACACTGTTCCTGACCTGCGCCGATTCCCGAGTGGTACCCAACGTCATCACCAGTAGCGGGCCAGGCGACCTGTTCACCGTTCGCAACGTCGGCAACATCATCCCGGCGGGCCAGGTCGATGAATCGATCGAAGCCGCCATCGCGTTCGCGGTCGACAAGCTCGATGTCTCCTCGATCGTGGTGTGCGGACATTCCAGCTGCGGCGCGATGACCGCGATGCTGGGCGGAACCGACGTCGGCGACAAACACCTGGAATCCTGGCTGGCGCACGGCGATACGTCTCTGGAGGCGTTCGATGAGGGTCGTCACCCGGTGGCGCTCTCGGCGGCCGAGGCCGGCTTCGGCACGGTGGATCAGCTGTCGATGGTCAACATCGCCGTGCAGGTACAGACCCTGCAGGCGCACCCGGTGGCGCGGCGGGTCAACGTGATCGGCCTGTTCTACGACATCGCCAGCGCCGGTGTGCTGCGGGTGACGCCGACCCACGTCGAAACCCTGGCCGACGCGGCATAACCCACCACCGCGAAGGTCACCCAGCAGCGCGAGCGTGCGTGTCTGCTGCCCGACACACCAGATGTCGGCAGCAGTTCACGCACGCTCGCGCTGTTTCGTCGGTACTCGTGTCTGCGCAGGGAGATGCGAGGAGCGATGGTTGGGCGAAACGGATCAGTAGTGGCCAGGGCCGCGGCCGGCCATGTCCTCCAGGCGACGGATCCGGTCGGCCATCGGCGGGTGGGTCGAGAACAGCTTGCCGATACGCTCGCCGGCGCGGAACGGGCTGGCGATCATCAGATGCGCCTGATCGGCCAACTGGGGCTGTGGAGGCAGCGGGGCCGCCTCGACACCACCGGAGATCTTGCGCAGTGCCGAGGCCAATGCCAGTGGATCACCGGTCAATTCGGCACCGGACTGGTCGGCCTGATATTCCCGCTGGCGGGATACCGCCATCCGCACCACGGTGGCCGCTATCGGTCCGAGCAGTGAAACCAGGAGCAGGGCAAGAGGATTCGAGCCTTCACGGTTACCACCGAACATTCCGGCGAACATGGCCATGTTGGCCAGAGCGGTGATCACCGATGCCATCGCGCCGGCCACACACGAGATCAGGATGTCGCGGTTGTAGACGTGTGAGAGCTCATGCCCGAGAACCGCACGCAGCTCACGCTCGTTGAGGAGCTGCAGAATGCCGGTGGTACAGCACACCGCGGCGTTGCGTGGATTGCGGCCGGTGGCGAACGCATTCGGGTTCGCGGTGTCGGAGATGTACAGCCGTGGCATCGGCTGATGGGCCGTGGTGGCCAACTCCCGCACGATCCGATAGATCTCCGGCGCCTGCACCTCGGTGATCGGCTGGGCATGCATCGCACGCAGCGCCATCTTGTCGCTGTTGAAATACACGTAGGCGTTCATGCCCACGGCGAACAGGACCGCCAGATACATCACGTTGCGGCCGAACAGCGAACCGACGAAGACGATCAACGCCGACATCCCGACCAGCAGGAAGAATGTCTTGATCCGGTTCGCGTGCGGGTTCCACGTCATCGCAGTTTCCTCCTAGGCAACTACTCGGCAACCATCGCTGATTAAACGCTCAGTTACCGTCCGTGGTTCCAGAACAGCCGTGACGGTTCACCGTCGAAAATCAGCCGTGGCGGTTCACCGTGTAGTCCACGAGGGCGGCCAACGCGTCACGGCCGGGCCCGGCCGGCAGGCCCGCAAGCTCGGCGCGGGCCTGTGCCGCGTACTCGGCGACGGTCTCCTTGGCGCGTGCCATTCCGGCCGATTGCCGCAGCAACGCCAGTGCCTCGGCGACGTCCTCGTCACGCTCGACCGGGCCGGCCAGCAACTCCCGCAACCGATCGGAACCGGGGCCGGACTCGCGCAGCGCGTACAGCACCGGCAGGGTGTGCACACCCTCGCGCAGGTCCGTGCCCGGCACCTTGCCCGATTCATCGGGATCGCTGTCGATGTCGATGATGTCGTCGGAGATCTGGAACGCGGTGCCCACGATCCCGCCCAGCCGGTGCAGCCGGTCGATCTGGTCGGCGTCGGCACCGGAGAACGTCGCCCCGAACCGTCCGGAGGCGGCGATCAGGCACGCGGTCTTCTCGTAGACCACCTTGAGGTAGTGGTCGACGGAGTCGACATGCTCGGCCGCGCCGCGAGTCTCGCGCATCTGTCCGGTCACCAGCTGCGCGAATGTGTCGGCAATCACACGCACCGCGTCCGGTCCGAGCAGCGAAACCAGCCGCGACGCCGTGGCGAACAAGTAGTCGCCGGCCAGGATGGCGATGTTGTTGCCCCACCGGGCGTTGGCGCTGGCCGCCCCCCGCCGCATCTGGGCCTCATCCATCACGTCGTCGTGGTACAGCGTGGCCAGGTGCACCAGCTCGATGACCGCGCCGGCGATCGTGACCTCCGGATCGCCGGGCCGGGGGCCCAGCGACGCCGAGAGCACGGTGAACAACGGACGGAACCGTTTTCCGCCGGCCTGGAACAGATGCTGGACGGCCTCGGCCATGAGCTCATCGGCTTTGCCCAGCTCGTCAGACATCAGTTGTTCGATCCTGGCGACGCTGTCTCGGACTTCGACGGCGAACGCCGCGTCCCCGAAATCAACGCCTGCCACCACAGTCGCTGGTGTCCTCATTCGTCCAACATACTGGGGGACATGGATGCACCGGCGGGCAGGAGCGCAGCGACCCGGGGATATACACAGGCAGACGTGGTCGTGGTGGGCGCCGGACCGGCCGGGTCGGCGGCCGCCGCGTGGGCGGCCCGAGCCGGTCGCGACGTGCTGGTCATCGATGCGGCGCAGTTCCCGAGGGACAAGTCCTGCGGCGACGGGCTGACACCGCGGGCGGTCGCCGAGCTGGAACGACTCGGCATGGGGCCCTGGCTCGACACCCGGATCCGGCACCACGGCCTGCGGATGTCGGGATTCGGTGCCGACGTCGAGGTGCGGTGGCCCGGGCCGTCGTTCCCGTCAACCGGAAGCGCGGTACCGCGCACCGAACTCGACGACCGCATCCGCTCGGTCGCCGCCGACGACGGCGCGAAGATGCGACTCGGCGCCAAAGTGGTTGGGGTGAGCCATGACTCGCGCGGTCACGTCGAGTCGGTGCAGCTGGACGACGGCGCCACCATCGGCTGCACGCACCTGATCGTGGCCGACGGGGCCCGCTCCACCCTGGGCCGCATGCTCGGTCGTACGTGGCACAAGGAGACCGTGTACGGCACCGCCATCCGGGGCTACCTCACCACCCCGCGCGCCGACGAGCCGTGGATCACCTCGCATCTGGAGCTGCGCTCCCCCGAAGGCCAGGTGCTGCCCGGCTACGGCTGGATCTTCCCGCTGGGCAACGGTGAGGTGAACATCGGGGTGGGCGCCCTGGCGACGGCGAAACGGCCCGCCCACGCGGCCCTGCGGCCACTGCTGTCCTACTACACCCAGTTGCGCCGCGAGGAATGGGGATTCTCCGGGGAGCCGAGGGCCGCGCTGTCGGCGCTGCTGCCGATGGGCGGCGCGGTGTCCGGGGTGGCCGGACCCAACTGGATGCTGGTCGGCGACGCGGCGGCGTGCATCAACCCGCTCAACGGCGAGGGCATCGACTACGGGCTGGAGACCGGCCGCTTGGCGGCCGAGATGCTGGGGTCCGGCGACTATGCGCAGGCCTGGCCCGCGCTGCTGCGGGACCATTACGCCCAGGGCTTCTCCATCGCCCGGCGGTTGGCACTGCTGCTCACCCTGCCCCGGTTCCTGCCGGCCTCCGGCCCGATCGCGGTGCGCTCGTCGTTCTTGATGAACATCGCCGTGCGGGTGATGGGCAATCTCGTCACCGAAGAGGACGACGACTGGGTGGCCCGGGTGTGGCGGAGCGCGGGGCTGGCGTCACGGAGGCTGGATCAGCGCAAACCGTTCAGCTGATCCGCTTGTTCGCGGTTGAGCATCCAGATCCGGGTGGACAGCGCCGTCGCGAAGGCACACCACAGCGGATATGGCGTCAGGATGGCGCCGGGGGCACCTTGGGCCTGTACCGCGCGGCGGGTCAGATCCGCGCTGCTGGCCGTCAGCGCCGCGGCCGTGAGCGCTGCGGCGCCGAGTCGGCGACGGGAGAAGAACACCCACGACCACGCGGCGTTGACGGCGAGGTTCGCGCTCAGCGCCGCCGTGTAAGCGCGAGCCTGGTCGGCCTGGCCGTCGGCGCGCAAACGGTCGATGGTGCGGGCCGACACCACCGCGATGCCGGCGTACAGGATCGGCCAGACGATCGGAAACGCTTGTCGCGGAGGCTGAAAGGACGGCTTTCGCAGCCGCTCGTACCACGTGGACTGGGCGGGGCGGCTGGCCAGCCCGCCGACGAACGCAGTGGTCAATGCCGCAGAGGCCGTCTTGGCCAGGGTGATCGGTCGCATAGGTGACTACTTACCCGGATCGGGTGGTCGGCACACGTCGCCGCCCGTCGCTTTCTACGACGTGGCTGCGCCTCACGCCTGGGAACAGCCCGGAGGCAGAAAGCGGCGCGCCGGGACGCCGGCGGAGCGCGAGCTCAGCGGTATTCGCACAGATAGGCGGTCTCGACCTCGGTGCGCACCTGAAACTTGCTGTCCGCGGGCACAGTGAATTGCGTTCCGGCCGCGAAGGTTTCCCACTCCTGGCTGCCGGGCAGCTTGACGGTCAGCGCACCCGAGACCACCCGCATGATCTCAAGTTGGGAGGTGCCGAACTCGTACTCACCCACGGCCATGACGCCCACGGTCGCGTCTCCCTCCGGCGTGGTGAAGCCGATCGAGGCGACGTCGCCACCGAAGTACTCGTTGACCTTCAACAATGCGGCTCCTTGAAGTCGGGTGAGCGGTCAGGATACCGGTGTCCGACTCCATCGCCGCGGGCTACACCACATACTTGAGCACCCCGAGCATCGCGTTCTCGTCGGCCGGAGCACCGGCGCACCGCTGCAGCCCGGCAAGCAACGCCGACGTGTCCATGCCGGTGCCGATCAGCACCAACTCGGTGCCGGCTTGGCGACGCTTCTCGAAGCGCAGCGAACTGCCGACCAGCTGCACCAGGAAGCGCTGCGACCCGAAGTCGACGAAACCCTTGGCGCGGTAAAGCCCCTCGGGCCGATCCCGCAGAAACTCCATGAACAGGCGGGGGTTCACCACGTCATCGGTGCGGAACTCGACGCTCTCGTATTCCGGATGATCGTGCTCGTGCTCGTCGCGAAGCAGCTCGTCGAATGACAGCTGGGCCTGCGGCGCACGCTCCGGTGGATCGATCAGCAGCTCGGGATCGATGCGGGCAAAGTCGGTGGGCACCACCGGAACCCGAGGATTGCGCTCGCGGATGCGGGCGGTCAGGCCGTCGACATCGGCACATGCAGACGCCTTATTCAGCACCACCAGATCGGCGACCGGCACCCCGTGAACGAGATCGGGCTGCAGGCCGTCGACGACCAGGACCAGGCCGGCGTAGTGGAAGTGCGGATCGTCGGCGGTGATGATGATGCGGGCCAGCGCGGCCGGCTCGGCCACGCCACTGGCCTCCACCACGATCAGGTCCAGCCGGGGCTTGACGGCGGCGAGCTTGCCCAGCATCTCGCCCGCCTCTTCGGCGTCGACCGCACAGCAGATGCAGCCGTTGGACAGCGAGGCCATCGCATCGACCTGGCCGGCCACCAGCATGGCGTCGATGTTGACCGCGCCGAAGTCGTTGACCAGCGCCCCGATGCGGACGCCGCGGCCGTTGCGCAGCAGGTGGTTGAGCAGCGTGGTCTTCCCGGCGCCGAGATGACCGGCGACCGCCAGCACAGGTACCGATGTCACCGGGCCATCGTAGGGTTGCGAACTGTTTCGGTGTGGTGTGAGTAAATGTGATCGACTGTCAGTTTCATTGAGTGTGAAGTTGTCTGAGTGGGCGCGCGAATGGTGTGCGTCCGCAGACGGCGTGCCGGTGGTTTCGTGAGGACCGGATGCCGGTGCCGGTTCGCCGCTTGGAGTCGGGGACGATCTGGGTCGATGCGCCAGAGTCTGGGGAGGCTGGTTGCGCAGTCGTCTATGCGCGGGTGTCCTCACATGTTCAACGGCAGGATCTGGACCGGCAGGTTGCACGATTGACCGACTGGGCTACCTCGAATGGTCTTGTGGTCGGCGAGGTGGTGTGCGAGGTGGGGTCGGGCTTGAACGGCAAGCGGCCCAAGTTGCGAAGGATTTTGTCGGACCCGTCTGCTTGGGTGGTGGTCGTGGAGCATCGGGACCGGTTGGCGCGCTTGGGGGTGGAGCACCTCGAAGCGGCGTTGTCCGCCCCGGGGCCGCAGGATCATCGTTGCCGATCCGGGCGAGACTGTCGATGATCTGGTGCGTGACATGATCGAGGTGCTGACCTTGATGTGTGCGCGCCTGTATGGCCGCCGCGGTGCGCGCAACCGGGCGATGGGCGCGGTGACCGCCACCAAACAGGCCGAGGTGGTTGCTGGTGGCTAGGTTCGAGATCCCCCAGGGGTGGACGGCGCAGGCGTATCGGTTCGCGTTGGATCCGACCCCCACACAGTTGCGGGCGTTGGCTTCTCATGCTGGTGCAGCACGTTTCGCGCATAATCACATGTTGGCGTTGGTGAAGGCCGTGCTGGATCAGCGGGACGCTGAGCGTAGCTACGGCATCGACGAGGCCGAGTTGACGCCGGGGTTGGGGTGGTCGTTGCCGGCGCTGCGCAAGGTGTGGAACCTGCGCAAAACCTGGTGTGCGCCGTGGTGGGCCGAGAACTCGAAGGAGGCCTACAACACCGGCCTGGATGGGTTGGCCCGCGGACTGGAGGCCTGGTCGGCCTCGCGACGCGGCCAGCGTGCCGGCCGCGCCGTCGGGTTCCCCCGGTTCAAGACCTCCCGGGCACCGCGATCGGTGCGGTTCACCACCGGGGTGATCCGGATCGAGGCCGACCGCCGCCACGTCAGGCTGCCGCGACTGGGTGCGGTCCGCACCCATGAATCGACCCGCAAGCTGGCCCGTCGTGTTGAGGCGGGGTCGGCGCGCATCTTGTCGGCCACCGTGCGCCAAGACTCTGCCGGGCGCTGGCACTGCGCCCTGCAGGTGATTGTGGAGGCCAAGACGCGGCCGGCGCACGCACGGCGGTCGGCCCATCCGGTGGTGGGTGTCGATGTCGGGGTGAAAACCGATGCCCTGCTGGTCATCGCCACCCCGGACGGTGTTGAAGTCGATCGTATCGCTGCGCCGAAGTCGCTGAGCGCCGCGCAATCCCGGTTGCGGGCGCTGCAGCGCCGAGCGGCCCGCCAGCACGGCCCGTATGACCCTGCTTCCAAGACCAAGCAGATGCCGTCGAAGCGGTGGCGGCGCACCCAGGGCCGCATCGGCCGCACCCACGCCCACGTCGCAGCGGTGCGCCGTGACGTGCTGCACAATGCCACCACCGCACTGGCCCAGTCCCACGATGTGGTGGTGGTCGAAACCTTGAATGCCGCGGGGATGCGCGCCAAGGGAGGCGCCCGCAAGCGGGGTTTGAATCGCGCCCTGGCCGATGCCGCCCTCGCTGAAATCCGGCGCATGCTCGGCTACAAAACTCGTTGGTACGGCAGCACTCTGGTGGCTGCTGACCGGTATTTTCCGTCGTCGAAGACATGCACCGCCTGTGGGAGGCGAAAGCCAAACCTCACCCTGGCCGACCGAATCTTCGAATGTGACGGCTGCGGTATGCGGATCGATCGTGATCTGGGTGCTGCGATCAACCTCGCCCGACTCGGCGAACCCCACACTCGGGGTGAACAGGGTCCCGCCGGGAGTGGCCCGGCGGCAGGACGTGGAGCCACGCGTGAGACCGAACCCGCGCCAGCGGGCGAGGCAGCCGGCGATGAAACGTCAACCCCGCACCACCAGACGGTGGATCAGACGGGGACCGCCTCACCGCAAGGCGAGGCTGCCTGATGAACAAGCGAACTCACATTCGCACACACGGCAACGGTTGTCGGGAACTGTTTTCAGTAAGCAGGTCAGGTCGGCCAGCGGGTGTCGACGATGTCGAGCGCGTGGGGTAGCCGGGCCCGGTAGCGCGCCTTGTCGGCAGCCTTGAACGGGCCCCACCACGGGGCCTGGAACAGCTCGACGATCTTGACCTTGGGGCCGTTGTAGCCCGAGGCCAACAGCACCCCGTTGGCCGCATAGCGTCCGCCCTCGTTGGCGCCCTCCATCGTCGTGACGTTCTGGTCGGTCTTGATCCACTCGCCGGCCAGGAACAGGTTGTCGATCCCGGTCGTCGCTTCCGGTCGACGCGCCCATGAGCCCGGGTCCTGGATGAACAGCGGCTCGTCGTTGCGCACATTGGGCGTGCCCGAGTCGATGATCGACGGATCCAGGAACCACGAGTGCAGCATGGCGTCGGTCAGCACCGTGCCGGTGTCGTTGAGATGGGCCTTGATCTGCGCCCAGGCCTCGGCCGCGATCTGCGGGGGCGTGCACTCCCGGGCGCTGCGGCCGTTGAAATTCCCCGGGGTGCTCCAGTCCGAGAGGATCGCCGACAGGCAGTCCCTGACGGTTCCGTCGCCGTAGGAGGTCAGTGGCCGTTTCCAGAACTGGGCCTCGCTGATGGAGGTGATGCCCCAGCCCGAGTCGACATAGTTGACGTGGCCCTTGGTGACGTCGACGCGTTCCCGCAGAAAGAACATCAGACCGTTCATCCACTCGGTGCGTAGCGCGGCCACCGAGGCCAGCTTCGGGTCGGCGGCGATGACGTCCGGGGTGAGCACCGCCGCGAGTTTCTCGCACGGCACCGCCGAGATGTACCAGTCGGCCACCACCGGTTGGGCCACCCCGTTGGCGTCCACGACCGTCGCCGACGCGATGTGGCGGCCATTGGGGGTCAGCCGGGCCAGCGCCTGCCCGACCCGGAACGTCACGCCCATCGACTGCAGATGGGTCACCCACGGGTCGAGCCACTGCAGGCTCGTGGGTCCGTTGAGCACCCGGTCGAATCCCTTGTTGTCGATGTCGTTGCCCAACAGCAGGATCGACCACACCGAGGCCTCCCCGACCAGACCGATCGAATGTGCGCTGGCGTCTTTGGATTTCGAGGCGGCCAGGTTGCGGATGATGCCGTCGGCCAGGTAGCGGTTGTACTCCTTCGACTTCTTGTCGGCACCGATGTACTTCTCCCACGTCATGTTGTCCCACTGGCCGAGCTTGCGTTCGTCGCAGCTGGTCACGTAGACCGCGAGCTTCTGTGCGGCATACACCGCCTCCAGCGGGGGCAGCCGGAACAACGTCTGGAACACCGCGGCCACCGACTCGGTGAAAGCCTTCGGGGTGATCGGATTGGGCAGCGTCGGAATCGGAAATGGCAGCGGGATGGTCAGATCCGCCCGTCCCAGCCCGGAATGCAGGTACGACGTGGCCCGGGTCAGGTTCTGCCAGACCCCGAACGTGTTGCCGGCAAAAGGGATGCGCCGCATGGTGTCGGTGACGTTGCGATAGAACCCCGGGAAGAACCGGAAGCCGTGCTCGGCCGGCAGCGGGCTGCCCGTCGGGCTCGGCGCGGGTATCGACCGCGCCTTGCCGCCCAACGCTTTCCGTTCGAACACCGTGACGCGGTATCCGCGTTCGGCCAATTCGTGCGCGGCGGTCAGCCCGGCCACCCCGGCACCGAATATCGCGACGGTGGACCCTGGGGCCGATCGCGCGGTCCCCGGTGTGCTCAGCGCCGCTGCGGCAACGCCCGCCGTGGCCGTGCCGGCCAAGAACGAGCGCCGCGAGATGTGACGTTCCCCAACTCCACCCGACATACCGATACCACCTCAGCTCGGCAACCTAGTGGGCGCTAAGTTAATCCCGGTTCTGCGTCGTCCCCCATCCGACACGCCGAGTTGCACCTCTCCAGAACAATGTGATCGAAGGGTCACAAACCTGGTAACAGAATCGTTCTGGAACTCCACTGACATCAACCATACGCTCGAGAATGGTCATTCACTTAATTGTTGCGGCGGCGTCATCAAATGTGACATGCTCCACAGGCGACCGGGGGGTCGAAACGGTGCTTCAGCACAGCCGGTGTCACCGGCCGGCCCCGCGCATGCCACAACACGCGCGGAAGGAACTCGATGACCTACGAGCTACCAGCGTCCAAGGGCCCCGTACGGGACGTCCTGGTCCAGGGCGGCTACGTGCTCGGCTTCTCGGTGCAGGCGCTCGTCAGCGTCGTCACCGCGCTGATCCGCCGACGGCTGGTACTCGACGAGGTCGTCACCCAGACCCTGTTCATCGGCCGGGTATGCACCGGGCCAGCCCTGCTGCTGATGATGCCGATCGGCGTGTTCATCGCGGTGTCGGTCGGTGAGCTGGCCGGCCGCATCGGCGCCGGGGGCTACTCGGGCGCGGTGGTGGCATTCATCATCGTCGGCCAGGCCGCAGCCCTGGTCTGCGCCTTGATGATGGCCGGCGTCGCGGGCTCGGCGATCTGCACCGACCTGGGATCGCGCACCATCCGCGAGGAGATCGACGCGATGGAGGTGATGGGCCTGGATGTGATCGAACGCCTGGTCGCACCTCGACTGGTCGCCGCCGTCATCGTGGCGCTGGCCCTGTGTTCCATCGTCACCTTCGGCGGTGTGATGGCCTGCTACCTGTACCACATCAGCGTCCAGCACCTGCCCGCCGGAACGTTCCTGGCCACCTTCAGCCAGTACGGTCAGGTGTCGGATTTCGTCATGGCACTCATCAAGTCGGCGGTGTTCGGGCTGACCGCCACCCTGGTCGCCACCTTCAAGGGCCTGCACGCCAAGGGCGGGGCCGGCGGCGTGGCCAACGCCGTGAACGAGGCCGTGGTGCTGGCCTTCGCCCTGGTCTTCATCCTCAACACCACCATGTCGGCGCTGTACACCGTGGTGGTTCCGGCCGTGGGCAGTTACCGATGACCGCGATCGCCACCAGCACTGCCCTGCACCGGATCTCGCGTCCCGCGGCGGCCGGTTTCGACGCGCTCGCGGTGGCCGGGCAGCACGTCACGTTCTACGCCAAGGTGCTCGGCTCGCTGCCGTACGCCCTGGTGCGCTACCGCAAGCACACCCTCAACCAGATCGGTGAGGTCACCTTCGGCACCAGCTCACTGCTGTCCGGCGGCGGCACCATCGGCATCGTGTTCGCCATGTCGCTGGCCGCGGCCATGATGCTGGGCGTCGAGACCCAGCGCGGCCTGGACCTGGTCGGGATGAACACGCTCTCGGGCATGCTCGCCGCGATCGCCAACACCCGCGAACTGGCGCCCGTCGTGGTGGCAATCGCCTTGGCCGCCAAGGTCGGAACCGGATTCACCGCCCAGATCGGGGCCATGCGGATCTCCGACGAGATCGACGCGATCGACGCCATGGCGCTGCGCTCGGTGCCCTACCTGGTCGGCACCCGCGTGCTGGCCTCGGTGGTATGCGTCATCCCGATCTACATGATCGGGCTGCTCGCCAGCTACCTGTCCACCCGCACCGTGGTGGTGGTCTTCAACGGCGCCTCCCCCGGTACCTATGACTACTTCTTCCACCTGGCCCTCGGCCCGCAGGACCTGCTCTACTCCGGGATCAAGGCGATCGTGTTCGCGATCGTGGTGGCGCTGGTGCACTGCACCTACGGCTACTTCGCCTCGGGCGGGCCGGCCGGGGTGGGGCAGGCCGCAGGCCGCGCACTGCGCACCGCGATCCTCGCGGTCGGCATCCTCGACGTGCTGCTCACCTTCGCGCTGTGGGGCCTGGTCCCCGAGATCCCCGGGATGGGAATGTGAACGGGCTCAGGCGGTCCAGACGCCGCAGGCCTTCGGAACCCAGCCGGGCGAAACTGGCGCTGCGCGGCCTGGCCGCGTCCCTGGTGGCCATGGCAGTGGCGGCGGTCCTGGTGGCGCGGGCGTCGGGCCACCTGGAACGCAGCGCCGACGTGTTCGTCGGGGTTCCGGTGTCGGCCGGGCTGATCACCGGCGGGTCCCCGGTCCGCTATCACGGCGTCAACGTCGGGCGCATCGCCGACATCGAATCGGGCACCCACACGTCACGGGTCCGGTTGGCGATCGAACCCGACAGCCTCGGCGTCATCCCGTCCTCGGCCGTCGCCCGCATCGTGCCCCGCACCTTCTTCGGCGACATCTACCTGCAACTCGTCGACCCGCACGGTGACCGGTCGGCAACGGGGCTCAGACCCGGCGACACCGTGGCGATCGATGACAGCCCCGACGCGATGGCGCTGTACGACGTGTTCACCAAGATCGTCGAACTGTTCTCGCAGATCAAACCCGAGCGCATGCAGACCGCCCTCACCGCGATCAGCCAGTCGCTGCGCAACCGCGGCACCGAGTTGGGCACCACGATCGACAACCTGAGCGCCAGCGCTCAGGTGCTGACCCCCTCGCTCGTCCGATTCCTCGACACCACACCGCAATTCCGGGACGTGATGGCCTCCCTGAACACCGCCACACCCGACATCATCTCGACGCTGTCCGCGGCGACATCGGTGTCGAACCGGATGGTCGACGACCAGAAGAAGTTCGCCTCGGCGCTGGACGGGTTCGCCCGGTTCTCCTCGGTGCTCACCGCGTTCCTGTCCGATCACCGCGAACAGTTGATCACCGTAGTCGACGCGGCGGGCAAGATCATGGCGACCACCGCGGCCCAGCCCCTCGGGCTGGTCGACACCCTGGCCGGCGCCCAGTCATTCGGCGAGGCCGGCGCCAAGGTGTTCGCGACGGGCAAGTTCAACATCACCGCCGTGGCGACCTTCGCCGGGCCGATGCCCTACTCGATGCAGGACTGCCCGGTCTACGGCACCTCCCAGGGTGCGCGCTGCGCCGAATCCGCACCGACGGGCGGCGTTCCCGATCAGCCCGAGGACGTGCTGGCACGCCCGGCCGCCGACCTGCCGGTCACGCCGTTCACCCCGCCCGCGCCGCACATGCCGACCAACTCGTTCCTGCCGCCGGGTCCCGGGCTGCCACAGGCCGCGCCGATCCCGACCGAACCGCTTCCCGCAGAGGCGGTTCCAGGGGCCGCACCGGCCTCCGCCGTCGTCGACGCCGACCGCCAGGCCCACGCGCTGGCGGTGCTGCAGGACGAACTGGTTCCCCCGGCCGGTACCCCCTCAACCCAACCGAACATCGCCACGGTGCTCATGCTGGGCCCGCTGGTGCGCGGCACGGAGGTGCAGGTCTCATGAACCGCAACGGTCGGTGGCAGTCATGGGCCAAGCTGGGCGCCTTCGGCACGGCCGGGGTGCTCAGCGCGGTGCTGGTGATGAACACCCTGTCGGTGCCGGTGCGCGGTAGCACGGTCACCTACCAGGCCCAGTTCACCAGCGTCGAAGGCCTCAACGTCGGAAACCCGGTGACCATGAACGGGATTCGGATCGGCCGGGTGGATTCGATCCGGTTCGCCCCGAATGCCGACGGCACCAGCCGAGCTGACGTCGACATCGAGGTCAACTCCGATTTCACCCTGACCGGCAACGTCACCGCGGCCGTGCGTTACGGCGACATGCTCGGCGCCCGCTACGTGGCGCTGTCCGACCCGGGCGGGGCCATCATGGACGTCTCCACCGACGAACCACCGGCCAGGCTGGCCGCCGGCGGGGTCATCCCACTGGCCCAGACCTCTCCGGCGGTGGACCTGACCGCGCTGCTCAACGGGTTCAAGCCGCTGTTCGACGCGTTGGCGCCCGACCAGGTCAACACCTTGACCCGAGGTTTCGTCGAGACGTTCAGCGGTCAGGCGCAGACTGTGACGACACTGCTCACCCAGATCGCTGCCATGACATCGTCTTTGAGCAACAACGCCGGGATATTCACCCAGCTGGTCGACAACATGTCGACGCTGATGCGGACCATGAACACCCGTCAGCCGCAGCTGGAGCAGATGCTCACCGGCCTCAACCGGCTCAGCGCCGCGGTGACCTCCGGTGACCGGCAGTTCGAGACGCTGATCGACCAGGGCAATGCCGTGCTGGCCACCCTGGCCAACACGGTCAACAACTCGAGTGCCGCCTACGGAGACACCATCACCAGTCTCAATGCCATGCTGCAGGCCTGGCAGCCCAACACCGAGCAGTTCACCACGCTGCTGGCTCGGTTGCCGGAGTTCGGCGATGCGATCAACCGCACCTCCAGCTACGGCGGGTTCGTCAGCCTGTACCTGTGCAACTTCACCCTCAAGATCCGCAGCCACGAAGCCAACATCTTCGGCAACAGACATTCCGAGGTGTGTTTGTAGATGATGTTCCTCGTCAAGCTGATCGACCTCTTCGTCGGCGCGGTGATCTTCCTCTTCGTCAAGGATCAGCGCAAACACAACCCGTCAATCCCGTTGGCGCTGGGTATGATCGGCACCATAACGCTGGTGGCGATCATGGTCGTCTCGATCGGGATCCCGCGCGCCGTGTACCACGTGCGCACCAACGCCTATGTAGCCGAACTGGCCAACGCCAGCGGACTGACCGGCGGTGACCCCGTCTATGTGGCCGGGGTGCCGGCCGGGCGGGTCGAGGATGTGACCCTGGCCCGCGACCGGGTCCGCGTCGGCTTCCGCCTGGACAAGGCGCAGGCGCTGGGCAACCGCACCACGGTGACGGTGCGGCTGCGGACCGTGCTGGGCAAGCGATTTCTCGACGTGATGCCCGCCGGGGTGCCAAACAGCACAGCCAACGGGGTCGATCCCCGCATTATCCCGTTGTCGCGCACCACCGTTCCCTACAGCCTGGACGAAGTCGGGCGCAAGGCCGCCGACACCGCCGAACACGTCGATCAGCAACCGTTGACCGCGATGATGAACACCCTGGCCGAAACCATGCCGGGCAACAGCGCCGAACTCGGCCAGGCCCTGGCCGGGATCAGCGCCGCCAGTTCGGCCTTCGCCGAGAACGGCGACAAGATCGACGAGATCCTGCGGATCAGCCGACAAATGGCCGAAATGCTGTCGCACCAGACGGATTCACTGGCCGACACCGCCGCCAACGCGCAGTACATCGTGTCCTCGTTGGCCGCCCGCCGCCAGGCGCTGACCGACATCGTCACCAACCTCACCGCGATCATGCGGCAGTTGGCCGCGACCTACACCGAGAAGCAGGCCGATTTCAGCAGTTTGATCGCCGGCCTCACCGCGGTCACCGGAACCTTGAAAGCCAACGTGGACAAGATCGACCAGACCTTGCAGCAGATGCCCCCGGCGATCCGTGCCGTCACCAACGCCACCGGCAACGGCAATTGGGCAGACGTCAATTCACCGTCCGTGGTGATGCCCGACAACCTGTTGTGCTTCCTCAACGTTCAGCGGGAGTGCCGATGAAGCGACGGATTACCTTGGCGCTCGTCGTCGCCCTGTGTGTCGCGGCCGGCGGCTGGTATGTCTTCGGCCGCACCGACCGGGCCCGAACCGTGCACGCCGACTTCGGCTACATCAACGGCATCTACCCGGGCAGCAAGGTCACCGTCCTCGGCGTGCCGGTCGGTCGGGTGACCGCGGTGACGCCGCAGGGCACCACGGTGCGGGTCACCATGACCCTGCCCGACGACGTCGCGCTGCCCGCAGATCCAGACGCCTACGTGGTGAGCCCGGCGCTGATCAGCGACCGCAGTGTGGAACTCGGCCCCGCCTACAGCGGATCGGGGCCCACCCTGGCCGACGGGCACGTCATTCCCGCCGACCACAGCCACTCCCCGATCACCTTCGACAGCATGCTGGGCAGCCTGAGCACATTGACCTCGGCGATCGGCCCGCAGCAGGGTGACATCGGCGCGGTGCTGGTCCGCGGTGCCGACCAATGGCGCGATCAGGGCAAGCTGTTCAACTCCGCGATGCGCAACCTCAGCGCCGCCAGCGGCGTGCTGGGCGCCCGAGCCGAGGACATCGGTGCGGTGGTGGACAACCTCAGCACGTTGATGGCCGCATTCGATCAACGGCAGGTGTCGCTGAACCAGATGGTCACCGAACTCGGCCAGGTCGGCGACAGCTGGGCCGACACAGGCGTCGACATCGCCCAGCCGATGGCCGATCTCAAGGTCGTGCTCGATCAGGTCGACACCTTCGTGGCCCAGCACGGCGACGACCTGGGCACCATCGCGGCCAACCTCAACGCCGTCGGCGATGTGCTGACCGCCAAGCAACCGCAACTGGCCGAATTCATGGACCTGGTGCCGCTGATGATGCAGAACCTGTCCAACACTGTCGGCCAGGACCGACGCGGCCGGATCCGGCTGAACGTGTCCACGGTGCTGACCCAGTTCGCCGCGGCTCAGAACTTCTGTGACCGCAACATGTTGCCGATGTGCGTGGGTGCCGGGATCACCAACCCGATCTCGTATCCGATCAGCCGCTCGGACCCGCTGGGCATCGTGTCCGCCGTGACCGGCAACGCCCCGGCGCCGAACCCGAAGTACCCGAGGTGAACGGTCATGCGTAGATCCCTGCCCCGCCCGACCCTGACCGGCGCCGCCACCGGCTGCGCCGTGGTGGTGGCCGCAGCCGCCGTGTGGGCCTTGAGCGATATCGGAATTCAGGACTTACCCCTGGGCCGCACTTCCCCCAGCGACACCATGGCCGTCACGGTCGTGCTGCCGACCGCCGACGGCATCACGATCGGCGCCGACGTGCGCAACGGGCAGAAGGTGGTGGGCCGGGTGAGCGGGATGAGCCTGGCCGCCTCGGGCGCCTCGGTGCAGCTGAGCCTGAGCGATGCCGACGGACTGGACTCCGCGACGGTGGCCAGCGTGGAACTGCCCTCGGCCCTGGGCAATCCGTTCGTCCGGCTCAGCAGCGCCCAGCCGGCACCGCAGCGAGCATTGCGCGACGGAGACGTGATCCCGCCCAGCCACACCGAACTGGGGCCGCAGATCGAAAGCGCGCTGGCCACATTCGGCGCCCTGCTGTCCCGTAGCGGCGTCGACCAGTTGGCCACCATCGTCACCGAACTGGACAAGGCATTCGCCGGCCGGGCCGACAAGGTACGCGGCCTGATCGACTCGATGTCGTTGCTGGCCGCCAAGGCCTCCGAACACCAGGGCGAATTCGATCAGGCGATGAGCCTGGCCGCCAACATCGCCGGGCAGTTCGGCAACGAGCAGAAGGCTGTGGCCGGATACCTCGACGCGGTACCCAAGGTGGTGGCGATGCTCGATGTGCAGCGCGCCAAGCTGCAAACCCTGTTCTCCTCGACCACCGCGCTGGCCGCCACCGCCAACAGCGTGCTGCAATCGACCGACCTCAACACCATGGTGACCGACGCGGGCACCGTCGTCGGCATGATGGGTACCTTCAACGACCGGCTCGGCGCGATGCTCACCTCGATGAACACCTTCCTGGAGAAGTTCGGCAGCTCGGTGCACGGCGACTACCTGATGTTCGATGGGGCCCTGGACATTCCGGGCACCATCGACAAACTCCTCACCGGAGGGTTGATCGTGAACGGCACCCCGATCACCGGGGACGTCGCCCTCGATGGGTTTTTGTCGGGAGGCCTGAATTGAGACGTCTGGTAGTGGTTCAGCTGGCGATCTTCGCGGTGATCGCCGCGGTCGTCATCCCGTTCGGAGTCCGTTACGTGGCCGGGCCGCAAGGCTTCCGGACGCCGATGACGCTGACCGCGACGATGACCGACGCGTTCGGACTTACCGCGGGGACCAGCGTCACGGTACGCGGCGTGCAGGTCGGCACCGTCGACGACGTGTGGCTGGACCCCGACGGCACGGCCATGGTGCGGCTGGCGATCGACCCCGACACCCGGATCCCGCGGGACGCGATCCTGACCGTCGGGATGGGCACGGCCGCGGGCATCCAGAGCGTCGACATCATGCCGCAGTCCGACACCGGGCCCTACCTGGCCTCCGGTGACACCATCGCCGCCCCGGCCGACCGGCAACCGATCCAGATGGACCGGATCATGGGCGACACCGCTCAGTTGGTGAAAGGCATCGACACTCAAGCGGTTCGGGACGTCGGCACCGAGCTGTCGAACGCATTCGACGGGCTGGGGCCCGATCTGGCCATGCTGCTCGACAACGCGTCGGACATGTCCACCCGGATCCGCAACCAGACCGGTCAGCTGCAGCCGCTGATCGAGGGCACCGCCGAGCTCGTCACCACGATGGCCGGGCAGGGCGACCCGTTCGTGCGCGGTATGGGCGCCAGCGCGCGGTTGGCCAATCAGCTCGACGGCAGCGGACCGGCATTCCTGTACCTGACCGACCACTCGCCGGCCGCGCTGGCCTCGCTGCAACGCGTGCTCGACACCTATAAGGGCACCTTCGGCGCCACCCTGGCCAACCTCGCCACCGTGACCCCCATCATCGGCGACCGCACCGACTCGTTGCAGACGGGACTGTCGACGATCCCGAAAGGCCTGCAAGACCTGACCTCGATCGTCAAGCTGGACGCCACCGGCCAGACCCGCGCCGACTTCTCGCTGATCGCCACACAGGGGCCGGTGTGCAACTACGACGTCGACCGGCGAGCCATCGGTGACGTCAGCCCGACCGAACCGAACCTGGTGATGTACTGCCCGCCGGCACCCGACATGCTGATGCGGGGCGCGATCAACGCACCCCGACCCAACGATCTCGGCCTGCAGAACTCGCAGACCCCCGGGCACCCGATCGGCCCCGAGGTGGTCAACGACCCGGTCAAGGTCCCGACCCTGGCCCAGCTGGCCTACAAATGGCGCAGCATCCTGAAAGGTGGCCCGCAGTGAGCAATTCCGATGACGACTCCGTCGGCTCCGCCGACAACGACCGCAACGAATCGGTGCTGACGTTGGAGGATCCTTCAGAAGGCACAGCAGACACCACAGACGAAACCGACGAGCTCGAAGCTGCGTCCGGGTCAGGCCGGACCAGGCGCCCGGTGGTGGTCGGCCTGATCGCACTACTGGCCCTCGCCGCCACCACGGCGCTGGTGCTGTTGTCGATCAGCGAATACCAACACCGTCGCGATGACGCCTTGCGCAGCCAGGCCGTGGCGATGTCGCGGGACTACCTGGTGGCGATGGCCGCGTTCGACTACCAGAAGATGGACGCCAACCGCGAACACATCGTCGCCAATTCCACGCCCGGCTTCGCGGCCAAATACGACGAGATGGTCAAGGCGCTGCGCGACATCGTGGTGACCAGCAAAGGTGTCGCGACCGCGACCGCAGACCACGTGGTGGTCGACTCACTCGACGGCGACGCGGCGACCGTCGTGGCGTTCGTCGATCAGCATGTCACCAATGTGACTGCGCCCCAAGGCAGCGACCAGAAGTACCGCATGGTGGTCAAGCTGGTGCGCAGCGGCGATCGCTGGATCGTCGACGACGTGCAGACCGTGTAATCCCCCCCGTTAGCCATAGTTCGCCCCCGAGAGGAGTCCCATGCCGGCGACATACGTGGATCTGGCCGCCGAACCGCGGTTGACCACTGCCGAAACGCGCATCACCGTCACTCAGCGGGTGCCCCGGTGGATCCGCAAGAAACACGTCGACCTCACCGACGCACTGGACTTCTGGTCCGCCGCCGGGGCGGCGGCCAACGTCATCATGCAGATGAGCTGGCCGGAAGTCGGCTACGGCGTGGCCGAAAGCCGGGTGGAGTCAGGCAGTTTGGTGCACCATCCGTGGAAGCGGTTGCGCACCACCGCGCAGTACCTGACCGTGGCGATCCTCGGCACCGACGAGGAGAAGAACGCCTACCGCGAGGCGGTCAACGTCGCGCACCGCCAGGTCAGATCCACCGAAGACAGCCCGGTCAAGTACAACGCGTTCAACCGCGAACTCCAGTTGTGGGTGGCGGCATGCCTTTTCATCTTCTACGAGGACACCCATCAGCTGCTGTACGGCACCATGACCGAGGAGCAAGCCGAGACCTTCTACCAGAGTGCGATGACGATCGGCACCACCCTGCAGGTGCTCGAAGAAATGTGGCCGGCCACCCGGGCAGACTTCGACGCGTATTGGAACACCGCGTGCGAACGCGTCGACATGACCCCGTTCGTACGGGATTACCTCATGGTCCTGGTGGACCTGCGGATGATCAACTGGCCGATGCGCAAGATGCTCGCGCCGCTGCTGCGGTTCTTGACCATCGGCTTCCTGGCGCCGGTGTTCCGCGACGCGATGGGACTGGAGTGGACCGAAACGGACCGGCGCCGGTTCGAACACCTCTTCCTGTTCGTGGCGTTCGTCAACCGCTTCCTGCCGAAGTCGCTGCGCAACGGCAACTACACGGTGCTGATGAAGGATCTGCGCCGCCGGATCCGTCGCAAGAAGGCGCTGATCTGACGCCGGCGGCGGCCGATCTCGGCCCGGACACCCTGCTGGGGCGTCATCTGCCGGACCGACGGTTTCTGTTCGTGCTGCCGCGGGCGGTCTGCCTGCAGTCGCTGCATCCGACGATCGCCACCGGGATCTCCCAGCATGCCCTGCTGCGGCGACGGGTCTGGCTGCACCACAAACGCACAGTGACCCAGGCGATCCGGATCGCCTTCGCCGAGGTGGACATGCGCCCCTACATCCGGTTCGCACACGAAGAGGTCAAGGGCCGTGATCCGGCCGGGCAGAAGTACCACGCGCTCAATCCCGAGGTGTTCCACTTCCAGCACGCCACCTACGTGGAAAGCCTGGTGATGATGGTCAACACCTTCATCCGGAGGCTCGACGAGCGCGAGCACGAGCAGCTCTATCAGCAGTGCTGCGCGTGGTACCGCCGCTACGGCATCTCCACGCGGCCGATGCCGGCGAGCTGGCCCGATTTCTGTGAGTACTTCGAAGCGGCGTGCCGCACTCAGCTGAGCGCGGGCGCGCACTTCGAGCCGTTCCGCCGGCAGATGTTCGCGCCGACGGACTGGTGGCCGCGGGCCGTGCCGCGCCGGGCGATCCGGGCCATGCAGCACCCCCGCGCGGCCGAGTTGACCGGAACCCGGATCAGCCCCGGCGATCAGCGCGCCCTGCGGCGGTTCACCGTGCTCAGCCGTGCCCTGTCCTGACCTTCCGCCGAAACGGCATTCCAGCAGGTGGCTACTCGCACAAATCCTGCCGGCATGCCATTTCGGCGAGGGAAGGGGCGAGAATGAGCGGGTGCGCAGACCTCGGATGTTGTGTGTCGTTGTCGCGGTGGCGTTCGCCGCCATGACCGGTTGCACGAGCACCGTGTCCGGAACCGCCCAGCCGAAGGCTCCGCCACCGGAGGAGATCAAGCTCGAGCAGATCATGTTGCCGATCGACGAACTCAAGGCGATCGTCGGTGCCAAGAACCTGGTGTTGACCAGAAATTCCGCCGAGATGAACGACAACTTTCCGAAAGTTCGTAGCGAAAGGTGCCTGGCCGCACTGTATCCCGCAGAAGACATGGACTACCGGTTCACGTACTGGACCGCGGTACGCAACCAGATAGCCCAAGACTCAGACTCCGACCACCGACATTGGGTGCAACAGGCCGCGGTGCTCTACACCTCTGAGGACGAGGCCCGAAGCATGCGGAAGATCTCGGCGAAGGTATGGGGCGAATGCACCGGATCTGCGGTCCCGATTCACGAGGAGCACGGCATCGAGGTCTGGAACATCGGCGAGCTCATCTTCGGCGATGAGCTGATCAAACAGACAGCCACCCGCGAGGGCACCGACGGATGGTCCTGCCAGCACGCCAGCGCGACGGTCTCCAGAATGTCCGTCGAGGCCAAGGTGTGCGGCCATGACATCCACGACCAGGCCGCCACCGTCGTCAACAAGTTGGTCGCCAACGCGCGGCGCTGAACAGCTCAGCGGTGCTCAGGACGCCGGCTTGGTAGCCGCGTGCAGCGCCACGATGCCGCCGGTCAGGTTGCGCCACTTGACCTGTGACCACCCGGCCTCGCCGATGCGCCGGGCCAGCTCGGCCTGATCCGGCCAGGCCCGGATTGACTCGGCCAGGTACACATAGGCGTCCGGATTACTCGACACCGCGGTGGCCATCCGCGGCAGCGCCTGCATCAGGTACTCCTTGTAGAGCGTGGCGAACGCAGCGTTGGTCGGCGTGGAGAACTCGCACACCACCAGCCGGCCACCGGGCCTCGTCACCCGGGCCATCTCACGCAGACCCGCAACGTGGTCGACGACGTTGCGCAACCCGAAGCTGATCGTGACCGCGTCGAACACCCCGTCGGCGAACGGCAGCCGGGTGGCGTCGGCCCCCACCTTCGGCACCGGGCGCGACGCCCCCGCGGCGAGCATGCCCACCGAGAAGTCCGCGGCCACGCACCAGGCACCCGAGGACGCCAATTCGACCGTCGACACCGCGGTGCCTGCCGCCAGGTCGAGCACCTTGTCGCCGGGGCCGATCCCGAGCGCGGCACGCGTCTGCCGGCGCCAGAACCGGTCCTGCCCGAGTGAGAGCACCGTGTTGGTCAGGTCGTAGCGCCGTGCCACGGCATCGAACATCGACGCCACTTCGTGGGGGTTCTTCTCCAGGCTCGCTCGGCTCACGCCGCCGACGCTACCCGTAGCCATCCCGGTGAATTTTCTGCGACCGCGAATTGGGGTTCGCCACGCCGACTTGAACCTGATCATGAGTGAAAAAGTGTGGTTCATCACCGGTGCATCGAGAGGATTCGGCCGCGGCGGTCCTCCAGATCGTCGACGCCGAGAACCCGCCGCTGCGGGTGTTCTTCGGCGAGCTGCCGTTGCAGCTGGCAAAGGCCGATTACGAGAGCCGGCCGGCGACGTCGGAGCAGTGGCAGCCGGTGTCGGTGCTCGCGCAAGGGTAGGGGCGTTTCATCCGGCAATACCCGGGGAAGCCTGCATAGATGCCGGAGACCGTCACACAGAAGCTGATCGGATCCCATCTCGTCTCCGGGTCGATGACGCCCGGGGACGAGATCGCGATCCGCATCGACCAGACGCTGACCCAGGACGCCACGGGGACGCTGGTGATGCAGGAACTAGAGGCGCTCGGGCTCGACCGGGCCCGCACCGAGGTCAGCGTGCAATACGTCGATCACAATCTGCTGCAGACCGACGAGAAGAACGCCGAGGACCACGAGTACCTGCGGACCGCTGCGCAACACTTCGGCCTGTGGTTCTCCAAGCCCGGCAACGGGGTCTCCCACCCGACTCACATGCAACGCTTCGGCATACCCGGCAAGACGATGGTGGGTTCGGACTCCCACACCCCGGCGGCCGGATCGCTGGGGATGTTGGCGATCGGCGTCGGCGGGCTCGAGGTGGCGCTGGCCATCGCCGGCGAGCCGTTGCACCTCCGCGCGCCCGAAGTATGGGGGGTGCGCCTGGAAGGCGAACTGCCGCAATGGTGTTCGGCGAAAGACGTGATCCTGGAGATGTTGCGGCGCCATGACGTCAAGGGCGGCGTCAATCGCATCATCGAATACCACGGCCCCGGGCTGGGCGGGCTGTCGGCCATGGACCGCCACGTCATCGCCAACATGGGTGCCGAGCTCGGCGCCACCACAACCGTGTTCCCCAGCGACGACGCGGTGCGTGATTTCCTCGTCGCCGAGGACCGCGGTGACGACTGGGTTGAGCTCGTGGCCGACGACGGTGCGCAATACGACATCGACGAGGTCATCGACCTGTCGGCACTCGAACCGTTGATCGCCAAACCGTCGTCGCCGGGCAACGTCGTCCCGGTGTCGGAGGTGGCAGGCGAACCGGTGGCCCAGGTTGTCATCGGCTCCAGCGCCAACCCCGGATTGCGGGACTTCGCCATCGCCGCGGCGATGGTGCACGGCCACCAGACCTCGCCCGACGTCAGCTTCGACGTCAACCCCACCTCCCGTGAGATCCTCACCGACCTGACCACGATGGGCGCCACGACCGAGCTCGTGATCAACGGTGCACGGATCCACCAGGCGGGCTGCATGGGTTGCATCGGGATGGGCCAGGCTCCGGCCACCGGCCGCAATTCCCTGCGCACCATGCCCCGCAACTTCCCCGGCCGCTCCGGCACCAAGGAGGATTCGGTGTGGCTGTGCTCCCCGGAAACCGCTGCGGCGTCGGCGATCACGGGTGTCATCACCGACCCCAGACAATGGGCCGCCGACAACGGGATCGAGTATCCCGAGCTCGATCTGCCCGCCCACTGCAGCGTCAACACCGCCATGCTGGTGGCCCCCGCCGCACCCGAGCAGGCCCAGGCTGTCGAAGTCATCAAGGGTCCCAACATCTCCAGCCTGCCGGAGCTGACGCCGCTGCCCGACATGATCGAGGCGCCGGTCCTGCTCAAAGTCGGCGACAACATCTCGACCGACGAGATCTCCCCGGCGGGTGCCCGGGCGCTACCGTTCCGGTCGAACATCCCGAAACTCGCCACCTTCAGCTTCACCCAGATCGACGAGACCTATCCGCAACGAGCGCAGTCCGCGCAAACCGGCCACATCATCGTCGGCGGGGAGAATTACGGCCAGGGCTCCTCACGCGAGCACGCCGCGATCGCGCCGCGCTATCTCGGGTTGCAGGCGGTGATCGCCAAGTCGTTCGCGCGTATCCATTGGCAGAACCTGGCCAATTTCGGTGTGCTGGCACTGGAATTCGCCGATCCCGCCGATTACGACTCGGTGGCACAAGATGATGTGCTGACGCTGGGCGGGCTGCGGCAGGCACTGGCCGAGGGCGATCCGATCACAGTGACCAACACCACGCAGGGCACGTCATTTCCGGTGCGCCATCACCTTTCGCCGAGGCAGATCCGGCATGTGCTGGCGGGTGGGCTCATTCCGTGGCTGGCCGCGCAGGAGAAAAACTAGATCGATCCCCGCCAGCAAAGGGCCCGCGGGCGTAGCCTTGGGCCCATGCCGACGATCACGACTTCTGACAATGTCGAGATTTTCTATCGGGATTGGGGCTCGGGCCAGCCGATCGTGTTCAGCCACGGGTGGCCGTTGTCCGCCGACGACTGGGACACGTTCATGCTGTTCTTCCTGCAGCACGGTTACCGTGTCGTCGCCCATGACCGCCGGGGCCACGGACGCTCATCGCAGGTGGCCGACGGTCACGACATGGACCACTACGCCGACGACCTCGCCGCCGTCGTCCAGCACCTGGACCTGCACGATGCCATCCACGTCGGGCACTCGACCGGCGGCGGTGAGCTGGTGCGCTATCTGGCGCGCCACGGCCTGGACCGGGCCGCGCATGCGGTGCTGATCAGCTCGGTGCCCCCGCTGATGGTGCAGACCGACGCCAACCCGGGCGGGCTGCCCAAGTCGGTATTCGATGACCTGCAGGCACAGTTGGCGGCCAACCGTTCGGTGTTCTACCGCGCCCTGCCGTCAGGCCCGTTCTACGGCTTCAACCGGGAACAAGAGAAGACCCCGCAGCCTGCCCGCGAGGCGATCATCGCCAACTGGTGGCGACAGGGCATGATGGGCGATCCCAAAGCCCACTACGACGGCATCGTTGCGTTCTCCCAGACCGATTTCACCGAGGATCTCAAGAAGATCACCCTGCCGTCGTTGGTGATGCACGGCGAAGACGACCAGATCGTGCCGTACGCCGATTCCGGTCCGCTGTCGGCGAAGCTGCTGCCCAACGGGACCCTCAAGAGCTACCCAGATTTCCCGCACGGCATGCCGACCACCCAGGCCGAGACGATCATGGCTGACCTGCTGGCGTGGCTGCGCTCCTGAACCTGTTGCGCCTGAACCTTGTTGCGCCCGAAAGATGATCAAGCCGCGCGCAGCTGCCGCAGGCCCTGCACGGCCTCATAGTGCCCGATCAACTCATCGCAGATGGCCGGCCAGGTGCGACTCAGCACGCTTCGGCGTGCGGCCAACGAGTAGCGCGACCGCTCGGCGATCAGATGTTCCACGGAGGCGGGCAGCGCGGACTCGAACTCGTCGACCGGCAGCAAGAGCCCGGTGCGGTACGGCGCCACGAGATCTCTGGGACCACCCGCATCGGGAGCGATCACCGGCAGCCCTGAGGCCATCGCCTCCTGCACGGCTTGGCAAAACGTCTCGTGCTCACCGGGATGGACGAAGACGTCCATGCTGGCGTAGGCCGCGGCCAGCTCTGGCCCGTGCAGTTCACCGGTGAAAACGGCTGTGGGCAGGACCGTTTGGAGTTTGGCGCGATCCACCCCGTCGCCCACCACCACCAGCTGCAGGTCTTCACGCCCGGCCAAGGCTGCCAGCCGCTCCACATGCTTCTCGGGCGCCAGCCTCCCGACGAACCCCACGATCGGCCTGCCCTCGGCAGACCACGACGCGCGCAACTGCTCATCGCGCGCCGACGGCGCGAAACCGGTGATGTCAACCCCGCGGCCCCACTTGAACACGCGCGGAATCCGATGTGAATCAAGGTTTTCCATCGCCGACGTGGACGGCGCCAGGGTGCGGTCGGCCTTGCTGTGCAACCGCCGCGTCCACGCCCACGAGGCCCGCGAGAGGACGCCGATGCCGTAGCTCTCGGCGAAACCGGCGACATCGGTCTGGAACACCGCCACCGTCGGCACACCCAGATAACGGGCCGCGTGCACCCCACCCCAGCCGAGCAATGCCGGCGACGCCAGATGCACGACGTCCGGGTCGAAGCCGCGCAGCACATTCACCATCCGGGGCCGCGGCACACCCAGCGGCAGCGAGGTCACCTTGGGAAACATCCGCGACGGCACGCGGTGCACCCGCACCCCGTCGTGCAGGCGTTCGGCCGGCGGCTGACCCCGCGGCGTGTCCGGGGCGATGACGAGTACCTCGTGGCCCGTGCGGCGGAGATGCTCGATCACCCGAAGCACCGAGTTGGTGACGCCGTTGACATTCGGGAGGAAGGACTCTGCAACGATCGCAACGCGCACACTTGGATGGTTCCAGCGGCACCTGTCGCCGAGGTAGCGTCCGGGGATACGACACGCTAAAACCTGATGCGCAGGGATAGGGTTGCCGCATGCGATTGTCTCGCGTCGCCGCAGCGATGCTGGCCGTGCTGGCCTTGTCCGTTGCCGGCTCCACCGCGGGCTGCAGCCGCGTCGTCGACGGCACCGCGCAGGCCAGCGGAAACAAGCCGGGCAGCGAGATCACCAAGGACGGCGCGGGCATCAAGATCGGCTACCCCGACGCGCCCGCGCAGATCGAGTTGTTCACCGAACCGCAGTGCCCGGCATGCGCCCACCTGCAGCACGAGTCCGGCGACGCCATCGCTGCGGCCGTCGGCCAAGGCCGCCTGGCGGTGACGTACCGCCCACTGACCTTCCTGGACCGCTCCGTCACGGAGTACTCGGCGCGCGTCGCCAACGCGCTGTTCCTGGCCGCGGGCCCGAACACCACCGGGACCGCGTTCCAGGCATTCGTGCAGGACCTTTGGGGCCACCAGCAACCCGAGGGCTCGCCCGGACCCACCGACGAAGCCATCGCGGCCATGGCCTCCGACAGCGGGGTCGGCTCCGAGCAGGTCGACAAGATCGCCACCGGAGAAAAGGCGATCGACGCCGGCCAACTCAACGACGCCAACGCCGGGCTGCTCAGCGAAACCCAATACGAGGTGTCCACCCCTGCGGTCTACGACCTGGTGGGCCAGCAAGTGGTGGACACCAGCGACCCCGACTGGCTGGACAAACTACTGACTACGCCGCAGAGCTGACCCGGCTCAGCCGTCGCTGCAGGAACGCCAGCAGCGTCAGCGCCGCGGCCGCGACCAGCCAGCCCACCACCGCGATCGAACCGGCCGGGATGATCGCCAGCGACGCATTGCGGTCGCGGACCCGCACCAGATCGGGATTGTTCTTGTCGTACTCGACATAGATCCGCATCCCGGCGTCGAGTTCGGACGGGTACAGCACGCCCAGCTCCGGGCGGTAGGTGACGCGGTCGGGTGTCACGAACTCGATCGTCGAGCGGCGCGGCCCGGCGCTGAGCACCTCCGCGGCGGCCACCCCCATGTGGCGCTCGATCTGCTGATCGTTGCGCCAGGCGCCGACCACCAGTAGCACCGACTGCAACGTGACCAGACATGCGGCGATCACCACACCGATGCGCACCCGGCGGATGATCCGCTGCGACCGCGTCTCCCCCGGTTCGCCGTACAGATGCGGAATCAGCGGCTGCATCCACGCCCGCAAACGGGCCGCGATCTGCGCCGGCCTCACAGGGCCGCCTTGATCGACGCGTGCAGGGCGCGCAGCGACGACCGGTCGGCCTTCACCTCCAGCACCCGCATGCCGTCGAAGGGTTCGGCCAGCGCCGCGGCGAGATCGCCGACCTCCATCTGCCGGCTGTCGACGTGATACGCGCGGCACAACGCCGCGACATCCACATCGTGCGGGGTGCCGAAGATCCGTGACGAGACATCGGCGAACCGTGGATCGCCCTGCTCGAGCAGCTCGAAGATGCCGCCGCCGTTGTCGTTGGACACCACGATGGTCAGGTTGCGCGGTGTCGGCTCGGTGGGCCCGATCAACAGGCCCGAGCTGTCGTGCACGAAGGTCAGGTCCCCGATCAGCGCGATGGTCCTGCGCGGCCCGTTGCCGCCACCCGCCCGTTCGTGGGCCAGCGCCGCACCGATCGCCGTCGACACCGTGCCGTCGATACCGGCCACACCGCGGTTGGAACGCACCTTGACCCCCTCGGTGCCCGGACCCACCAGCGCGGCGTCGCGCACCGGGTTGGACGCGCCCAGCACCAGCTGATCCCCGGGCCGCAACGCGTCGGCGACCACGGCGGCCACGTGCAGGCCGGTGGTCAGCGGATGCGACGCGAGTTGATCGCGTACTGCCGCGACGGCGTGGCCGTTGAGCTCGCTGCAGCGGGCCAGCCAGGCCGGGTCGGGCGCGCCGGCCGTCACCGCACGGGTGCCGGTGGCCATCGAGTTGCCCGACACATCGGGCCAGCGCGGGCCGGTGGTCAGCGCATAGACCGGCACCGCCGGATCGGCCAGCAGCGCCGAAACCGGCCGGTGCAGGGTGGGACGGCCCAGCATGATGACCTGTTTGGGATGCACCAGGCGCAGTGCCAGTGGGTGCAGCGGGTTCTCCGGACGCGGCGCGGTGGGCTCGGCCACCGTCGGCAACCCGGCCAGATTCGGGTGAACACCGGCACCGTGCCCGGCAATCACCACGGTGTCGGGGGTGAGGTCGATCTCCAGCGGCTGGTCGAAACTCACCGGCGGGGTATAGGTCCAGGGCTTGCCGTCCGGGCGGCCCGGCGGGATCGATGAATCCCCGTGCGCGCGGTCGGGAACCAGCGGTTCGCGCAACGGGATGTCGAACTGCACCGGCCCGGCGTTGGCCGTGCGCGATCCGGTGGCCGCCGCCAGCACCCGGCAGGTCGCCGAACGCCACTGGGCGTTGAGGGTGTCCAGCTCGCCGGGTTGGCTCCCGGTCAACTCGGGCGCCAGGCCCAGACTGATGTTGGCGCGCACCTGAGTACCGAAATAGCCCAGCTGCTCGAAGGTCTGGTTGGCGCCGGTGCCCAGCATCTCGTACGGCCGGTTGGCGCTCAGCACGATCAGCGGCACCCGGGCGTAGTTGGCCTCGACGACCGCGGGGCCGAGGTTGGCGACCGCCGTGCCCGAGGTCATCGCGATACAGACCGGGGACCGTTCGTCCGTGCCTCCCCCGGTCGCCAGCCCGATGGCCAGATACCCGGCCGTGCGCTCGTCGATCCGGACATGCAGCCGGATCCGGCCGGCGCGGTCGGCGTCGGACAGCGCGAACGCCAGCGGGGCGTTACGCGAGCCCGGGCACAGCACGACATCGCGGACACCGCCGCGGATCAGTTCGTCGACGACTACGCGCGCCTGTGCCGTCGAGGGGTTCACGACTCCACCCTATTCTTCAGTACTGGCCGGTCAGACCGGTCTGACCGGCCAGGAACTCGAGCAGCGCGGCATTGACGACGTCCGGCTTCTCGATGAAACCCAGGTGGCCTGTGTCGGGGATCTCCAGGTACCGGGCGGTGGGGATCGCGTCGGCGACCTCACGACCCAGGTGAGCGGGCAACACCACGTCGTCGGCAAACCCCATGACCAGCACCGGCGTGGTGATGGACCGGTAGGCCGGAAGCCGGTTGTCCTCGGGCCCGACATCGAGCTGCGTGAGCAGGCCCGGGGTCTGCTTGGTGGGCCACATGGTGAACATCTCGGCCCAGTCGCGCACCAGGCGGTCGTCGTTGAGCGTCTTGGGCGAGAAGCTCTCCAACATCCGCATCTTGGCGTCGAACTTCGGTGGCAGCTGAACACCCGAGGTCGCGAAGTCCCGTTCGGCATCGCGGAAGAACTCACGGGCCCGGTCGTGACGGCCGCGGGTGGCCATCAGAACCGCCGAACGCACCAGGTCTGGGCGGGCCAGCATCAGTTCCTGGGCAATGAAAGAGCCCATCGACACCCCCACGAGGTGCGCAGGCGCGGCCCCCAGCGTCTCGATCAGCTCGGCGGTGTCGGCCACCATCTGCGCAGTACCGAACCCGGCGGCGTTCTCGGTGGCGCCGACTCCACGGTTGTCGAAGGTGATGACGCGGTAGCCGGCCCGCTGCAACGCCGGGACCTGATGCAGATGCCAGGTGCGCCCGGCACCTCCGCGGCCCGCGATGAACAGCACCGGCTGGCCCTTGCCTCGGTCGTCATAAGCCAGATTCACCCGGCCGACGCTACTCGATGGTGCTCAGTGCAACAGATCACGCGCTCAGGCCGGATTAGCGCTCACGCGCTTGTGCCGCCCCCGCGCCCGCCGGATCGCCTGATCCCACGCCAGCAGTACCCCGGCCTTGAGCGGTTCGGGCTTGATCATGTCCTTGCTCAGCAGCGCGGTGGCACCGGCTTTGGTGGCCGCGCTCGCCTTCGACATGTGCCCGGAATCGAACGGGGGCTGCGGGTCGTACTCGATCATCAACTGAATGGCCTTGGCCTTCGCCTCGCCGGCGATCTGGCCGGCCAACCAGATACCCAGGTCGATGCCCGCCGAGACGCCTGCCGCCGTGATCACCTTGCCGTCGGGCTCGGCGCGCACGATGCGCTGGTCGGCCACCGGTTTCGCGCCCATCAGCTTCAACGCACTCAGCACCGACCAGTGCGAGGTGGCGGGTTTACCCTCGAGGAGTCCCGCCGCGGCAAGCGCCACCGAGCCCGAGCACACCGACGCCATCCACGTGCTGCCCGGGTACACCCGGCGCAGCCAGTCGAGCACCTTCTCGTCGCGGGCCACCATGGTGGTACCCGGACCGCCGGGCACCAGCACCACGTCGGGTGACGGGGTTTCGTCGAAACTGTGGGTGGCGCCCACGGTCAGCACGCCGGAATCGGCGGTGACGGGGCCCGGCTCGTACCAGACGAAACGCACTTCGGTGTCAGGCAGGTTGCGCAACACCTCATAGGGCCCGATGAAGTCGAGCGCGGTGAAGCTGGGGTACAACACGATGGCGATCTGCATGGGTTGGTCCTTTCAGGCGGTTAAATCCGCACTCCTCGAGTGCGCGGATGTCTTTCGATATTGGTCGGGTGAAATACCGAGGCGTCGAACAAAATTGCGCCTCATGGTCTCCGCGGTGCCGAACCCGCACCGGGCGGCGATCGCGGTGACGGTGTCGTCGGACTCCTCGAGCTGGCGGCGCGCGGCATCGGTGCGGATACGCTCGACGTAAGCGCCGGGTGCTTCCCCGACCTCATCGGTGAACACCCTGGTGAAATGCCGCGGGCTCATCGCCGCGCGCCGGGCCAGCTCGGAAATGCTGTGTGTGCCACCGGGTTCGGTCTCGATAGCTTCCTGCACCGCACGGATCGGGGCCCGTTTGGCCCGTGGCATCCACACCGGCGCGGCGAACTGTGTCTGCCCGCCGGGGCGGCGCAGATACAGCACCAGGTACCGGGCGACGGTCTGCGCGACGTCGGTGCCGTAGTCATCCTCGACCAGCGCCAACGCCAGGTCGATCCCCGCCGTGACGCCGGCCGCCGTCCACACCTGCTCGGAGCTCCGGACGAAGATCGGCTCCGGATCGACTGCCACCAAAGGGAATTCCTCGGCCATCCGGCGCGCCTCGGACCAGTGGGTGGTGGCCGGGCAGCCGTCGAGCAGGCCGGCCTGGGCAGCCAGGAACGCTCCTGTGCACACACTGACGACGCGGCGGGCGTGCTTGGCCGCGGTGCTGATCCAGTCGACGACGGCCGGGTTGCCGCGGGCGGCGTCGGCGCCGATTCCGCCCGGGATGACGATCGTGTCGATCGGCTCATGAAAGTCGGGCAGCGGGGCCGCGACGAACTCCAACCCGGTAAGGGTGGCCACGGGTTGGCCGTCCACGGCGGTCAAGGTGACGGCATAGCCGTCGTCGGGCCTGCCTTTTCCGGCCAGGACCAGAGTGGCGGTGGAGAACACGTCGAACGGCCCGACCAGGTCCAGAGCCTGCACCCCGGCATAGCCCAGGATCATCACCGATCGCATCACCTCTTCAGTGTTCGCGACCTCGGCGATGGCGTCTATGCCGTGTACCCCACAAATCAGGACATCGATCTATTGGCGGCTGCAACGCTAATGGGGAGGGAACGGCGGATCTTCGAGCGGTGTGGCGTGGTTGGGAGGACGCTGTTTAACCGAGCCGCCGGCCGGTGAGCGTTGAGTTACGCCGAAGCGATGGTCGACTTCTAACTCCAGA
>NZ_VCMY01000051.1:0-37589 GCF_005924235.1 Mycobacterium sp. DBP42 | reverse complement strand
GCCCAGCCCCACACGATCCAGCCACACAAACGTCAACAGCGCTGCCGGTGGATGGCCGGAGACGTGGGTGATCCACGAGTGTGGCTGGAAGTCAAGGATTCTGGAGGAGAAGGTACGCAGCGCCTCGGGAATGTCGGTGACACTGGGAACCTGGCGCAGATATTCGTTAGGGGCGGTCAGGCGTCCGGCGAAACCGACCTGCCAGCCGTCGACCATCGACAGTGCGAACGCCCAGCCGCACGACACAGCCCACGCCGTCAGGGGCACCGCTCGCCACGGCAGCCGCGCGGCCACGGCCTGTCCCCACAGAACTGCCGCCAGCGCGATCAGCACCGCCGGCACTGTGCCCCAGCCGATGTGCGCGTTCCACCAACCGAAGATCGGAGCGGCCTGCGCGAAAGCGCGGATCTGCGCAGGTGTGCTGTTGATCAACGGGATAACACCGTCGAGGTGCATGCGCGGCACCATGAATGCCGCGACGACAAGCACCAGGCCGGCGATGGCTGCCGTCACTGTCCTACGACCGATATTCACGAGTCCCAGCCTAAAAGCACACGCAGAGATCAAGTGGTGACGATTTCATGAACCCGCGACCGCGGCGCCATCGCACACGCGTGATTCGAGGATCCAGCACACATCGACGTCGGTGTCGGGCGCATCGTTGCGAGCCCTCCCCAGCAGGGTTTGGAGAGTCAACTGCAACGTGATCAGTTCGCTGATCTGTTCCTGCACGGCGGCCAGTCGTTGCGCCAGGAGCTCGTTGACTCGAGCGCATGGTGCGAGACCTCGATCATGCAGGTCGAGGACGTCACGCACGTGGGTCAGCGTCAACCCTGCGCCCTGTGCCGACCGGATGAAACGCAACCTGCCGACGACGTCCGGCGTGTAGTCGCGATAGCCGTTGGCCAGGCGCTGAGGCGGCGCAAGCAGCCGCTGCGTTTCGTAGAACCGCAGCGTTCTTGCCGGGACCCCGCTGAGGTGGGCGACTTCACTGATGCGCATGGGTGTGCGTGTCCTCCTTGACCTTCCACCGCAGGAGAATGTTCATGATGGGTTGGGGGACCGGAGCACGTCCAGTCCCGGAACGTCGAAAGGGCTGATTCCTCAATGGATCCCATCGAGATGATGAAGTGTTGCGAGATGATTGTTGGCGCGATGATGGACGACCCATGCTACCCGCCGCCTCCTCCACCGCCGGGGATGTGAGCGCATTCATGCGTACCGCTGTCTGGAAGACGAATTCGAAAGGCAGGCAGTACTTTTCATGACATACACAGATGCCAGACCGGCGCCGCAGGTAGAACTGCTGGTCATTGCCGGTTGCCCGCATCGGACTCTCACGGAGGCCCTCGTGCGGGTAATGCTCGACCAGCTCGGCCTGGGCCACATTGCCGTGCGCACCTCGGTGATCGACACCCCCGCCGAAGCCCTCCGGCTGGGGTTCAGCGGATCGCCGACCATCCTGATCGACGGCATCGACCCGTGGCTCCCGAGGCGGCCACAACCTGCCATAGCGTGCCGGCTCTACCCGACAACCGACGGGCTGCCCGATCGCCAGGAATTGGCCGCTGCCCTGCACGCTGCCGCTGTGACAACACCGCGTCGTCAATCACCGCAGACCGCGTGAAGGCGGGGGCATATGTCCACGGGAGCGCCGTTAACCGTGGGACTGGATATAGGCCAAAAGTCCGAGCACGTCGTCGGGCATCAGCCGACCGATCGCGCCACTGGAGTAGACAGCGGTGAGCACTGTGCCATCAGGAGCGAGCACGAATCCGGTTGACTCGAGATAGACCGGGTCCGAGTTGGTGTAAGCCCCGACGGCGGCGGACACGGCTGCGGCGTCCGCGCTGTGCCCGATCGGGAAACCCAACCGCCGCTTCTCGATCAGCGCAGCGGTGGTGGCCTCATCATCGACCGATAGCGCGACTACCCGCGCATCGACTTCCTCGAGCGCGCCCTGCGCCCGACTGAACGCGGCGAGCTGGGCGTTGCAATACGGGCACCAGGACCCTCGATAGATCAAGACGATCCCGTAGGAACCAGCGAGATCGCCCGGCAGCGACAGCGTTCCGCCGCCGACGGCCGATAACTTCAGCTCCGGAAACAGCTGTCCATTTTGCAAAGTGGGCACGTTGGGCTCCGATCGTTATTTGTACTGACTAGTACACTATGGAGTATCCAAACTGTACCGTCAAGTACATTACGAATACAGTAATCCTCAACTCACCACGTACCCACATCTCCCTAGGCGACGCGTCGGCGATCCTGCCGACTGGGCGACCACCCCCTTCAAGCGCGTGTCGTCGAGTGCGCGTTGTCGCGCCGATGTCGATCGCCGGCTGTGTAATCGAGTGGCGGGTAATCGATCTCGATGTGGAGCGTCGGAATCGGATTAGCTTCCGATGCTGCGGGTCTCGGCGACCGGCAATTCCATCGGCAGCGCCGGAGTCTGGATGGGCCGCGTCGGCACGGGCACCGCGGTCCGGCGCGTAGGCGACTCACGCAGCCAGTAGGCTGACGAGATTAGTGCGTGGCGTCCGGTTGGGTGCGCGCAGTTGTCCTCGACGGTCTTTGTCGTGGCGCCGGCTGTAGGGTCGCTGCCAGTGCCGTGTCCAGCGCATGCCGCAGGGGTGCGACGTCATTGTGGACGTCTGCCAGGAGCATTCCGCCTTGATAGGCGGCGAGCAGGCCTGCGGCCGAACGGGTGGGGTCGGCCTCGGGACGCAGTCCACCACGGTCGGCAATGCGTCCCAGTGCGTTGGCGATGGCTTGCTCCCAGCGGGCAAACCCGGCCTTGAGCGCTGCGCGTGCCAGGCCGTGGTCAGTGCTATCGAGCTCGTAGATCAGGGAGCCGATCGGGCAGCGGATGGGGTCAATGGAGGACGCGTGCTCCCGGACGGCGTTCGCGCACCATGTGCGCAGATCGTCGGCCGTGCTGACGGTGTCGAACGAGGGCTCGACAGAAGCCAGGACACGTTCGACCTGAAAACCGACGACGTCTGCCACCAGGTCCGCCTTGTCGGCGAAGAAATGGTAGAGCTGGCTGCGGCCGGCGCCAGCGGCGCTGCCGATCTGATCAAGAGTCGTCGCGCGCACCCCTTGACGGGCGAACAGCACGCATGCCGCCTCGAGGATGCGGGTCACCGTCGCACGGCCACGGTCCGTCGACGGTGCGGTGATCATCGAGCAACCGTACCAAGCGATCCGATAAATGTACTGTACAGTACAGAGTGTTGCCGCTTTAGTGCGGTGTGGGCCGCGTCCGAAGGAGAACACCGTGGGTATTGATGTGGGGGACAGGTTCCCTGTCGACATCGCCATCGAAGGCCGCGAAGGGCCTATCTCGATCGCGCAACTGATCGGCACCGGTCCTGCTGTCCTGGCGTTTCACCGGCTGTGGTGTCCGTTCTGTCAGCAAGCCGCCCGCGACCTTGAAAGCGTGAAAGCCGAATTCGACGCCATCGGCGCGCGTGTTGCCATCGTTTACCGCGACGACGTCGAGACGGTATGTGATTCATGCGCACAGCGCGGCATCACCCTCGACTGTCTCAGCGATCCCGAGCGTGAACTCGAACGCGCCGCTGAAGTTGAGCGCTTCTCCGTCGGTCGATACGCAGCGTTCGCCCCGAAACGGCTTGTTCGGGTGTTGCGTTCCGGAAGTCGTATCAGTCGGCCCTCGTTGGAAATTCTGCAGGGGCGAGGCACTTTCGTCATCGACAGCGATGCGCGCATTGTGTACGTCCACCGCAGTACCACAGCGGCGGACATCGCTCCTGTCGACCAGATCCTGACCGCCGCGCGGCAGGCGGCACAACATGCAGGTCGCCGCGGGAAATCAGACTGAAGGCACGGTGCGAACCCCGTCCGCGAAGGTAGTCATAGTTCCGTCACAATTTGACGAATGATTGTGCACTACCGTGCTTTTGGAGGCATCAACGCGAAAATCGGCGACACGGTGCAGTGACCGGTTCGCGTGCCGTCGACGTCGACGTCGACGCCGACGGCCGATGTTAGACGTTCATTGGTTCACAACGGACAAGGAGTTGCGATGAAGACGGTACTTGCTGGTTTGGGAATGGCGGCGTTCACGGTGCTCATGCTCGCACAGGCGCCTGCGGCTTCCGCGGCCGCCGCCGATGGCGTCATCAATGATCTGCGCGCCGAGGGATATCTCGTGCAACTCAACCAGACGCCGACGGCCTCGTTGACGGCATGTTCGGTTAACGGTGTGCGCAAACTCGACGGCGGCACGCCCACCGCGCTGGTCGACGTCGTCTGCCCGGACGGCTGCTGAACGGTCACCGTCAACCTGAAAATCGCTCGCTTGATCTCGGCGGCAGAAGCAGACGGAGGCATCCTATGAAGGCTATCGAATTGACCGCTTTGGACGGTTTCGACAGCCTGCGATTATCGGAGGTTGACAAGCCCAGCCCGGCACCCGGCGAAGTATTGATCAAGGTCCGCGCGGCGGGGATCAACTACGCCGAACTGGAACAGACCACCGGGCGCTACCCGTTGCAGCGACCGCTGCCGGCAGTGCTGGGGTTCGAGGCCGCCGGCGAAGTCGTGGAACTCGGCTCGGGCGTCGAGGATTTGACCGTCGGTGACACGATCGCCGCCCCGGTGCTCAGCGGTGGATACGCTGAATTCGCCACAGCAAGAGCAGATTCGGCGCTTCGAATTCCCGAAGGAATCGACTTCGCCCAGGCCACCAGCATTGTTGTGCAAGGGCTGTCGGCGTGGGCACTGCTCAAACTTGCCGCCAAACCAACACCCTCTGACACTGTGCTGATCCAGGCCGCCGCGGGCGGTGTCGGGCTGTATCTGGTCCAGCTCGCCAAGGCTTTGGGGGTGGGACAAGTCATCGCGTTGGCCAGTACGGCAGAAAAACGTGACCTCGTCACCGAACTCGGTGCCGACGTGGCCATCGACTACACCCAGCAAGGCTGGGGCAAGAAGGTCCTGGAGCGCACCGACGGTCGGGGCGTTGACGTCGTAATGGAGATGGCTTCCGGCGAGACCGGCAAGGCGAGCTTTGCCCTGCTCGCCCCATTTGGTCGCGTCGTAATGTTCGGCGCCAAGAATGCGCACGACTCATTGCAGCCTGAACAGGTTCGCCAGCTCATTCACAACAATCAGACTGTGGTTGGTTTCAATTTCCCGTCGCTCAGGCCGGACGATCTGCGCCCGCTCGTGCCCGAATTGCTCAACCTGATCAGCCATGGACGGGTGAGGATCATCGCCGACACGTCGTACCCGCTGGCGGAGGCCAAGGAAGCGTTCCATGCCATCGCTTCGCGCCAGACCATCGGGAAAGTGGTCCTGGTGCCCTGACGGCTGCCGATCGCATGCGGGACACGACAGCCGGCAGGCTAGCTGTGGTGATGACGTCGATAATGGCGCGCCGCCCGCATGCGGTTGGCGCAGATGTTCTGGGTGCAAAACTTCCGTCGCGCGTCTGCAGCGACGAAAAGCATACTGCACGTGGGGTTTTGGCAACGCCGCAGGCGTGTCTGCGAGGGGCTGGAGAGTAGGTCGATCAGGCTGTCCGCAGCGGCGGCGAGCGCCAGTTGGTGCCGCTGGTCGCCGATCGGGTGATACGTCGTTGTCGTTGCCCATCCGGTCTCCGTGTGCACGAGTTGGCGGGTGCACGTCACGCTGGCGGCAATCCCGTTCACCAGGTCCAGGGCCGCGATGTCCGGTGATGTGCCGGCCAGGTGTCCATCGAGGATCGTGCGGACGGCGTGGCGTAGTTCGACAGTGGGCGCGAGTGGGGGCGCTGGTGCGCCGTCCGGCACGCGATCGTGCTGCAGGTCCCACCAGAGTCGGCATCTGGTTTCGTCGGAAAGCAGGTCCGTCGCAGGGCTCGTGGAGGTGATGATCGTGTCGGCCAAGTCGACCGCGAGCGGCTCGTCTGCCAGCGGAAAACCGAGAGTTTGAGCGCTGTCGAGTCTTGACCAGCCGCCCATCGCTATAACGGTAGCACGGTATTGACACCGTTACGTCCGATGGGGTAGAAACTAACGGCAACTGATTTTAGTAACCGTTAGTAACTGAGAGGAAGTGCGATGGAATCGTTAGAACTGTTGCGACGGGCCGACGGCCGTTTGGCGGGGTTGGTAGCGACGCTGGCAGTGTCGGATCTGGACCGTCCCAGCCCGTGCAGCGGATGGTCGGTGCGGTCGATGCTGAGCCACACGATCGCCTCGATTGATGCATTCGCCGCGGCCGTTGACGGTTTGGGCGGCCCGACCGAGGCGGAGCTCTTCAGCGGATCGGACATCCTCGGTTCGGACTGGGTCGCCGTTGTCGAGCGGTCGATCAAACGTTCTCAGCAGGCGTGGGCGACGGTGACCGATTGGGACATGCCCGTCGCCACCGTGCTCGGGTCGATGCCGGCCGCTCAAGCCATCGGCATCATCACGTATTCGACACTAATTCATAGCTGGGATCTCGCGGTGGCCATCGACCAACCGGTCGAATTCGACGTCTCCGAGGCGGCTCTGGCCGAGGCCGTCGGATCTCAGCTGGTTCCGGCGCTACAACCTCAAGGCATGTTCGGCCCGGAGGTTGAAGTGGGGACCGATGCCAGCCCCACTGAGCGCGTGGTGGCCTTTTCGGGTCGTAACCCGCTCTGAGGTGCCGGCATGATTACGTGTCAGCACTTCGTAAGATCTGACGCGGGATTTCGGCGGTAGTGTGACATCGTGTCACTGAACAACGGTTTGCTGCGGCCGCTGACCGGGATAGCCTGTGCCGCAACAGGACTCGGTATCAGTGAAATCCTGGCCGTACTATTCGGGCCGGCGGCTGACCCTGTGACTGCGGTGGGTGCCGAAATTATCGAATTGACACCCGGGTCGGTCAAAGAATGGGCGATCCAGACATTCGGTACGGCGGACAAACTGTTTCTAGTGGTGGCGGTCATTCTGACTGTCGCTGCTATCGCGGCGTTCGCGGGAATATCTGAAGCTCGACGCCGACCGGTCGGAAGCGCCGTGATCACGGCCGGTGGTGTACTCGGGTGCGCAGCGATATTACTGCGCCCCGAGGCCACACCGGTCGACTTCATTCCCACCGCGATCGGGGTCGCCGTCGCGGTCATCGCGCTACGGATGTTGACCACCCGGCAGACGACCCGGGGCTCCACGTCAACAGTCGACAACACCGACACGAGTCGCCGGATGTGGCTGACCGCGCTCGGGCTTCTGGGGCTCGGCGCCGCCGGCGCGAGTTCGGGAATCCTGCTATCGCGGCGGGCACACTCGGTGGCCGGCGAAAGAGCCGTCACCGCCACGCCGAGCGCCGCGGTACGGGCTCCGCTGGTGCCGACCGAGGTGCAGCCGCCCGGCGTAGCACTACCGACATTCATCACCCCCACCACTGATTTCTATCGGATCGACACCGCCCTGGTGGTACCACAGCTCAGTCGTGCTGATTGGCGACTGCGCGTCCATGGCATGGTGAATCGCGAAATCATCTACATGTTCGACGATTTGCGCGCATTCCCACTTGTGGAGAAGGCGGTCACGCTTACCTGCGTGTCCAACCCGGTGGGCGGGGATCTCATCTCAACGGCCATGTGGACCGGCTACCGCGTGCGTGATCTGCTGGCGGCAGCCGGAATTCACCCCGATGCGGACATGGTGCTATCGACCTCCATCGACGGGTTCACCGCGGGCACGCCGGTTGAGGCACTCACCGATGGTCGAGACTCACTTCTGGCGGTCGGGATGAACGGCGAACCCTTGCCGATCAACCATGGTTACCCCGCACGGCTCGTGGTTCCGGGGCTGTACGGCTACGTCTCGGCCACCAAGTGGGTCGTCGAACTGGAATTGACCCGCTTCGACAAGGCTCAGGCGTTCTGGACTGGACTCGGCTGGTCGGCACATGGCCCGATCAAAACCCAGTCACGCATTGATATTCCGCGAAACGGCCAGCGGATCCGTTCGGGCCCCACCACTTTCGGTGGGGTCGCGTGGGCGCAGGGCAGAGGAATCCGGGCGGTCGAGGTCCGTATCGACGACGGCGACTGGCGCCCAGCACGTCTCGGGGCCAGCTATTCGAACGATACCTGGCGGCTATGGAGCTACCAGTGGGACGCAGCCTCCGAAGGCACCCACACCATCACCGCGCGCGCCACCGATAACACCGGCGCGGTTCAAACATCAGAGGAAGCTCCGCCGTCGCCCGACGGCGCCACTGGCCTACCTACCATAACGTTCGAGGTGTCATGAGAGTGTTGCTCACCGGCGCAGCCGGATTCATCGGTTCTCGTGTTTGGACGGCGCTAGCCGCCGCCGGCCACGATGTCGTGGCGATCGACTCGATGCTCTACGCTGCGCACGGCTCGGGTGCGCACCCGCCCGACGGATGCCGGATCAACGATGTGCGTGATCCCGACGCGCTGTCGGTTCTGCTCAAAGGCATTGATGTCGTGTGTCACCAGGCCGCCGTTGTCGGGGCTGGCATCAACGCGGCGGACGCGCCGGCGTACGGCAGCAACAATGACTACGGCACCGCGGTACTGCTCGCGCAGATGTACGACGCGGGCTGCCGGCGGCTGGTCCTGGCGTCATCGATGGTGGTCTACGGGCAGGGCCGCTACGAATGTCGCCGGCATGGGCCGGTCGACCCGTTGCCGCGCCGCCGCGCCGACCTGGATGCCGGAGTATTCGAGCACCGGTGCCCGATCGGCGGCGAAGAGCTCCAATGGTGCACGGTTGGGGAAGACTCGCCGTTACGACCGCGCAGTCTGTACGCAGCGAGCAAGACCGCGCAGGAACACTACGCGCTGGCTTGGGCCGACGCGGTCTGCGGCTCCGTCATCGCGCTGCGCTACCACAACGTGTACGGCCCACACATGCCGCGTGACACGCCCTACTCCGGCGTGGCGGCGATCTTCCGGTCGGCGCTGGAAAACGGCACCATCCCAAACATTTACGAGGACGGCGGACAGATGCGCGACTTCGTCCACGTCGACGATGTCGCAGCGGCCAACGTCGCCGCGGTGGAGTCCGACATCGGTGGTTTCGGTGCGTTCAATGTTTGCTCCGGGCACCCGATCGACATCGGCGATGTGGCCGGACTGCTGTGCGCGGCGCGCGGCGCGCAGCCACCCGTAGTCACCGGGCAGCACCGCAACGGCGACGTGCGGCACATCGTCGCCGATCCGGCACGTGCGGCCCGAGAACTCGGATTCACCGCATCGGTCCACCCGCGGGAGGGGTTGCGTGACTTCGCGTTTGCGCCCTTGCGAGCTTGATCTGACGTCGACAGCCTCGTGTAACCCTGGTGGCTATTTACAAATTGAAGTGGCGTTGGGGTGTGCCGGGCCGCACCGATGAGACGGGGTTAATGTGTCAGCGCAGCGTGATCCTGTGCACCGACCGTCATTGCGTGTCGTCTCGTCGGATTCCCGGTATCCGGACTGGGAGTCCGTCTACCAGGACAACGCGACGTGGGTGTACCGCACGATCTATGCGCGGGTCGGCAACCAGGCCGATGCCGAGGACCTCACTGCCGAGGTCTTTCTCGCCGCACTGCGACCGCTGCGGTTGACGGCCAGTGCCGCCGAGGTGCGGTCCTACCTGCGGAGCACGGCACGCACCGTGCTCGCCGCGCATTGGCGCGAGACGATGGGGCGGGAGATCACCTGCATCGACCTCGATATCGAGGCGCCGCCGGAGGCGGAAGAGTCCATCAGCACCGCGCCGGATCGTGTCGCCGCGGTGTTGGACGCTCTGCCGGACAACTATCGACGCATACTGGAGCTGCGATTTCTCCAGACCAGGTCCATCAAGGAGTCCGCAGCGGAGCTCGGTGTCAGCGTTGCCAACGCAAAGGTGTTGCAACACCGGGCATTACGGCTGGCGGCACAGATCAACGAGAAGGGCGAGCCATGAACGCGCGCGGGTTGCGTCGATACCTCGACGATCTGCTGCGCGGGCGTAAGCCGACGGGGTTCAAGCCCGACGACTTCGATGCGGCGCAGATGCGTACCGCGATCGACCTGCAGGCCGCCCGGCCCGGCGCCGACGAGCCACGACCGGATTTCCTCGCCGACCTGCAGAGCCGACTCGCCGCGCAGTTCGACGGCGACGACGCGCCGCCGCCCACCTGGCTGCGCGCCAACCGTCGTCAGGTGATCGTCGGGACGTCGGCGGCCGCCAGTGCCGCAGTCGCCGCAGTGGCGGTCGACCGGGCGTTGATGAGCGGCCGCGGTGAGCCGGCGAAGCAGGACACCGCCAGCCAGGAGCTGGTTCCGGCCGCCGGCAGCTGGCAGAAGGTCGCCGACAGCTCCGACGTGGCAGAGGGCGCGGTGCATCCGTTCGACCTCGGCTCGGTCGTGGGGTTCGTGCGCAGGGTCGACGGGAACGTGCAGGGCATCTCGGGTGTCTGCACGCACCAGGGCTGCCGACTCTGGTTCGACGGACCGGACGACCGGCTACGGTGCCCGTGCCATTCCACGTCGTTCGCCACGGACGGTCACGTCCTGACCCATCAATTGCCGATCGCGCCAAAACCCTTGCCGAAGTTCGATGTTCGCGAGGTGAGTGGCGCCATCGAGGTGTTCGCACCGGTTCCTCCGAGCCGGCCGGCCTGAGACGTGTAACCCGCCGCCGTATCTGTTGGTGAGGGTGCGCAGGCGCACCCGCACCCGACGACTACGGAGGTTCCCGTCGTGTCACGACGAACCCTGGTGGCGCTCTGCGGCGCCGCCCTGCTCCTGGCCGCATGCACCTCGACAGCGCCGCAGCAAAAAGCAGCACCCACACCAGTTTTCAGCTCCGACGTCAGTGGGACGCCCGGCATGAGCGGACCCGGCGCTGGCTCCGGACCCACCATGGGGTCGATGGGGTCGATGACCATGTCCCCGCCCGAACAGGGCCACCAAGCCCCGATGCCGGCGGGCCCGAACGCGGTCAACATCGACAACTTCGCGTTCGCGCCCGACACCCTGACGGTGCCGGCGGGAACGACGGTCACCTGGACCAACCACGACGAAGATCCACACAACGTCGTCGCCGAAGGTGGCCAGTTCCGTTCTCCCACAATGGGTTCCGGCGCCACTTTCAGCTACGCCTTCACCACGCCCGGCACCTTCACCTACGTCTGCGGGATTCACCCCTTCATGCACGGAACGGTGGTGGTCCGATGACCGACGACTCGTCGCAGCGCGACCCGCAGCAGATGAACCGTCGCCAATTGCTCCGGCACACGGCGTGGTTCGGTGCCGCTGTCGGGTTGTCGGTGGTCGGTGGGGAAGTGCTGTCGCACGTTGCGGGCAGCGGCTCATCCGCGCCGGCGGCGCAGCCCACGTTGCGCTTCGCGCAGGTCAGCGACAGCCACATCGGCTTCACGGGTGCCGCCAACACCGATGTGGCGGGCTCGTTCACCCATGCGATCGACACCGTCAACAACCTGGGCTACACGCCGGATTTCGTGATCCACACGGGCGATCTGACGCATCTGGCCACCCCGGAGCAGTTCGATCAGGTCCGGCAGATGATGACCGGGCTGCGGACCCCGCACGTGTTCACCGTTCCGGGCGAACATGATTCGGCCGACGACGCCGGGGCCAAGTACCGCAAGACCTTCGGGGCGGGGACCCGCGGCGACGGTTGGTACAGCTTCGACATCGCCGGGGTGCATGTGATCGCGCTGGTGAATACGCTGAACCTGAAGAAGCTCGGCCACCTGGGGGTCGATCAGCTCGAGTTCGTGGAGAAGGACGTCGCCCCGTTGTCGAGTGATACGCCGATCGTGGTGTTCAGCCACATTCCGCTGTTCGCGATGTATCCGGATTGGGGCTGGGGGACCGACGATGCCACGCAGGCCTTGAGCTACCTGAAGCGGTTCGCATCGGTGACCTGCCTCAACGGCCATGTGCACCAGGTGTTTTCGAAGACGGAAGGCAATGTCACCTTCCACAGCGGCACGACGACCGCCTATCCGTTGCCGCATCCCGGCGACGGTCCGGCGCCGAAGCCGCTGACACTGCCGGCCGGCAAGCTGCACGACGCGCTCGGTATCCGTGAGGTGAGTTATCAGGCCGGTCAGCACATGCTCGCGCTCAAAGAACGGACTCTGCTGTGACTCTCGTCTATCGTCTGGTGATCGCGGCGGCCATGGTTGTCAGCGGCGGTGTGCACGCGTACCTCTACCTGCACGGTTACGGTCACATCCCGACAGTCGGCACCGGGTTCCTGGTGCAGGCTTCGGTGTTCTGCGCTGTCGGCGTCCTGCTGGCGGTGGGTGCTCCGAGGTGGTTCGGATGGGCGTCGGGCCTGTTGTCGGCAGGCGCGCTGGCGGCGTTCGGGCTGTCGCGAACAGTGGGATTGTTCGGATTCGTGGAGACGGGCTGGGAACCAGCGCCTTACGCACTCATCAGCGTTATCGTCGAAGCTGTGGCGGTGCTGGCGGTCGCCGCCTGGCTGGCGCAGATGTCGCGGCAGCGATCAAACCCAGGCGCCGGAAAGAATCCGTAGCCGCCCGACGGCGCTCCGGGACTGGGCCTCGTCTGCTACCTCTAGTCACATGACGGTGTCTTGATTCGGGTGGGCCAGCGCGGTACGCCACCTCGTGGCGCGGGCTATTGGGTTCATACCAACGGTCAACGTTGCACACATATGTGTGCAACGTAAAAGCGCATGCCAACTCCATTGCAGCCGGGAAGCCAGTTGGAAAAGTTGATGAAGCCCACATGTTCAAAAACCGCACCCGGCTCTCGGCGGTCAAGGAACTCGCCTGCCCCGACGGGTCCAAACGCGCTGACGACCTCGCCATGAAGATGGACATGCTGCGCCAGCGCCGCCGCGAGGACGCAATTGCCGCCGGCCGCCAGCCCACCCCCACCGACGAACGCGTCGCCACCTTCGCCACCGGCACCCCGGTTGCCAACAGCCTCGGCGAAATGTACGTCATGCAACGCTATCTGCGCCCCGACCTGCTCGATGACGCCGGAGTGTTCCACCTCAACGACTGGGGAGCGGCATTCACCTCCACCGTCAACACCGTCGAGGTCAACGCCACCGGCACCCAACTCAGACCAGTCACCCGCGTCGGCAAATTCTGCAACCTGCAAGAACTGCTGCGCCTGTCCTCAGTGTTCACCGACGTCATCACCCGCGACCAAGTACTCGACCAAGCCCAGGTCAGCCTGCCCGAGCTCACCGACGGCAAACGCACCATCGTCCAAATCCCTGCCGATCAAGAACTCAAAGACTTCATCACCGACCTCGGCTACCGGGCCAGCAACATCGACCCCAAGAACATGGCCCGCGACAACATCCTCAAGATCAGCAACGACGGCCGCGAAGCCAGCCTCGACCCCCGCATGGTCAACCTCCCCGCCCCAGCGCACTCACGCACCGCAGCCGTAGCCGAGCAAATCATGGCCGTACACAACGCCAACGCTGACCGCATCTACAAAGACCCCCAGCACGGCCACGACATGCCCAACCCCGGCGCACTGCAAATCGTGTTCTGCGACCGAGGAACACCCACGAAAAAGGCCGGCAAACCCAAAGACAGCTTCACCATCTACACCGCCATCCGAGACGAACTCATCGACCGCGGAATGCCCGCCGAGAAGATCCGCTTCATCCACGACGCGGAAAAACCCGAAGACCGACTGCGACTGTTCGATGAATGCAACCGCGGCCTGGTCTCGGTCCTGTTCGGCTCCACCGAAAAGATGGGCACCGGCACCAACGTTCAAACCCGCGCCGTCGCCCTACACCACGTCGATGTTCCCTGGCGACCGGCCGATCTGGAACAACGCGAAGGCCGCATCATCCGGCAAGGCAACCAAAACAGCGAGGTCAGCATCTTCAACTACGTCGTTGAAGGCTCCTACGACACCGTGATGTGGCAAAAGATCGAAGCCAAATCACTGTTCATCGAACAGGTCAAACGCGACGACATCGCCGTGGACGAAGTCGAAGACATCGGTGGGGGAGACATGAGCGTGGCCGCCGCCGAAACCAAAGCCATCGCCACCGGCGACCCACGCTACGTGCGACAAGTCCAACTCCAAGACGAAATCGAACACCTCGCGGCCCTGGAACGCTCCCACCACGAAACCCTCGCCAGCCGCGACCGAGAAATCACCACCAACCAACGCCAACTCGGCATCGTCGCCGCCGACATCGAAGCCCTGGCGCCGGTGGCCGACGCTGTCGCCGCCCGCGACCCCGAGGCCAAACCCACCATCGTCGTCGAAGGACGAACCCACAAGGAACGCAAAGACTCAGCCGAAGCGTTCGCCACCGTCTGCCGCAACACCTACCACGCCATGAAGAACGCCCCCGGCTACGAAACACGGCCGTTGAACGTCGCGATCGACGGCATCGCTCTGATCGCCCGCCGCGACCACATCAACTCCAAACTATGGATCAAAGCCGACGTCCCCTCAGCCGAAATCGACGTCACCGTAATGGATCTGCACGGCACCGTAAGCACCCTCGATGACAGCGGCAGCGCCAAAGCCCGAGGACTTCTCACCCGCGTAGAAAACCTCTACAAAGACCTGCCGGCCCACCACCAACGACTGCAACGCCACCACGACCAGCTCACCGCCGAGATCGAAGACCTCCAAGACACCACCGTCGAGGACTTCGACCGCGGCGACGAACTCGCCGCCAAACGCGAGCAACTGTCCACCTTGACCACCCTGCTGCGCCTAGAAGCCGAATCCGAAGAAGCCAAAGCCAAAGCCGCCGAAGCGCAACACCGCATGCACGCCGCCGGCCGACAACCCGGCTGGTCACTACACCTCAACCCAACCCCATTCCTCCTCGAGGAATCCGGCTTCGACACCCCCGAGCAATACCGGTTCGCCCAAAAGATCGCCGAACGAGCCCGCGCCGCCGACTACCTCGCCAGCCAGGAACACAGCGACACCGACGCCCACCGCGACAACGACGAAGGACTGGTCCGGTGAACACCGCGCCGCGCCGCAGCCCCGACCCGTGGTGGCGCTACGCCCAAGACTGCGCCACCGCACTCAACCAGGGCATCGAACCACCCGTGATCCCCACCCACGGCCCCCTTCTCAAAGCCAACGAAGTCACCCGCCTCAGCGCCCCGGCCTACTACAGCCGCCTCGCCAGCGGTGACGGCAACTACGACCGCGCCAACGCCCCCTTCTTCGTCAACCCCATCCTCATGGGCGGCGCCATGGCCACCCAAGGCGCGATCAACCGCCACCGACGCCGCCACGCCGACCGCGACGCCCACCCCACCTGGCGCAACCATCGCGAAGTCGCCGTCCTCACCACCAACCTGCGCCTCATGTGCAGCCGCCCCGACGGCGGCTACGTGTCCTTCTGGTACCAAGACCTCACCGAGTTCTACCCCGACCCCGACACCCGAACCCTCACCATGGCCTTCGACGAAGACCACACCGCACCACTTCGACTCAACGGCCCCGCAGTACCCGGCATCAGCCTCTGGGCAACCCACGCCCTCTACGGCCCCGCCTGGCGCGAACACCCCAAACTCGCCGCCCTCATCCGGACCGACCAAACCCACACCCAGTCGCACCCCGAACGAACCCAAGCCCCCCCCGACACGGGCCTCACCGACGAACAACAACGCTGGTGGGCCCAACACCAGCACCGGGCACACAATGCCCGCAGCGCCGATGGACCAGACCTGAACTTGTAGGGATGAGCTCAACGATTAGCCGGGCGCACGGGAAGTAGACCATTGCGCAGACTCCGGGGGAACACCGAATACGACTCCAGCCCATGCGATTTCGCGAACGTCAGCACCGCCAGCAGCCCACCCTCGACCCCGGCCAATGAGACAGCGCAGCCTCACCAGGATTCAAGCCGATGAAACGTTGTTCAATCAGGTCGGTCCGGCTGCGCGTTTCCGTCGGCCGGGTGTGCCAATGTTGTGCGGTGACCAGCGACGAAACACCGCCGGGCCAGGACGACAGCGACTGGGAGTCCCGACTTAGGGCTGCCGCCGAATCGGGTGATGTGCTCGACCTCGCCGAAGGCGCGTCGGTCGACCCCGCCAAAGCTGCGTCCTGGCCGCCCGAGCGGACCGTCCCGGCCGCAGCACTACGCGCCCTCCTGACCGCCGATGACTTGCACGTCGATCCCAAGGGTCTGCGCATCAGGGCGGCACGGTTTGAAGAGCTCCTAGACCTCGAATTTGTGCACTTCCCTCACCCCCTGCACCTCTCGTACTGCGCCCTGGAAGCCGGAATGGACACCAGCGGCGCGCAGCTTGGCGAACTCAGCCTGGATCACGCGCACGCCGAAGGTGAGGTCCGCACGATCATGGCCACCATCGACGGGCAACTCAACCTGTCCGGGGCCACCGTGGACAACCCCGGCGGGATAGCACTTGCCATAGATGGCGCGAAGGTGGGCGGCGTGTTCGCCCATGGGTTTCAGGCCCAGGGGGAGGTCCGCGCAAACCGCGCCACCATCGACGGGTCACTCAACCTGGCCGGGGCCACCCTGGACAACCCCGGCGGGAAGGCACTTGCCATAGATGGCGCGAAGGTGGGCGGCGTGTTCGCCGATGAGGGGTTTCAGGCCCAGGGGGAGGTCCGCGCACTCGGCGCCACCATCGACGGGTCACTCAACCTGTCCGGGGCCACCCTGGACAACCCCGGCGGGAAGGCACTTGCCATAGATGGAGCGAAGGTGGGCGGCGTGTTCGCCCGTGAGGGGTTTCAGGCCCAGGGGGAGGTCCGCGCAAACGGCGCCACCATCGACGGGCAACTCAACCTGTCCGGGGCCACCCTGGACAACCCCGGCGGGATAGCACTTGCCATAGATGGCGCGAAGGTGGGCGGGGACGTGTTCGCCGATAAGGGGTTTCAGGCCCAGGGGGAGGTCCGCGCAAACGGCGCCACCATCGACGGGTCACTCAACCTGTCCGGGGCCACCCTGGACAACCCCGGCGGGAAGGCGCTTGTCCTGGATCGCGCGAAGTTGGGCGGCGCCGTGCTCGCCCATGGGGGGTTTCAGGCCCAGGGGGAGGTCCGCGCAAACGGCGCCACCATCGACGGGCAACTCAACCTGTCCGGGGCCACCGTGGACAACCCCGGCGGGATAGCACTCGTCATAAATGGCGCGAAGGTGGGCGGGGACGTGTTCGCCCATGGGGGGTTTCAGGCCCAGGGGGAGGTCCGCGCACTCGGCGCCACCATCGACGGGTCACTCAACCTGTCCGGGGCCACCCTGGACTACCCCGGCGGGGATGCTCTGAACCTAGAGTCGGCGACGGTAGGCCGGCTTTTCCTGCCGGGTTGTGTCGACGGTGCGTTGACGTTGGTAAGCGCCACGATCGGCGACCTGGTGACCCCAGCAGCGGAGCTTCCACCCGGTCCGGTTGTTGCGACCGGGTGGAAGGTGGGTGATCTGCATGGGCTGTTGCGCGAGGATTGGCGAGCGGTGCATGCCTGGCTCAGTGGGACGCCGGCCTCCAAAAATTCAGACGAGTCCGGTCCGATAGCTGTACAGCCGTGGCATGCCCTGGCCGACGTGTACGACCGGAACGGAAACCCCGCCGGTGCCCGGCGGCTACGACTCGAAGCCGCCAAGCAGGTCACCCGCCAATCACCCTGGGCAACAAAGTTGCTGCGTACCGTGTACTTCCTCGTCGCCCGTAACGGCTACTACCCGCTGTGGGCAGCCATGTGGCTGATGTTCGTCCTGGCCGCTGCGGTGCTCTTGGTCGCCGTGAATCGTGAGGACATCGCACCGACCGATCGCGACACGGCCAAAACCGCCGTGGAGCAGCACTTCGGGATCGACCCGGATGCGACCGACGCGGCCCCCGCCGTGAGAGCGCAGGCCGACATGTTCTTGCCGGTGACCGCCGAAACGCCATGCGAAGTCCATCCAGGCTATCCGTGCATGAACTCGCTGACGTTCGCGATCAACGCCGTGTTGCCGCCAGCGGCGTCAGCAAACCGTGACTGGGACATCGCCTCCGACGCCACCCTCGCCCTGTCCGCGGGCTTGCCCCTTCTCAAACTGATGTCGTGGGCGTTGGCCGCGCTCCTCCTCGCCGGCGTCACCGGCCTGCTGCGAAAGAACTAACCCGATTCACGGATCGCCATCCCTTTGCCGATGCGCCTCAGAGCACGGTGGGCGGCATCGCGGTCGGCGGCGCGGACGAGCGCGATCGGACTGGTATCACAGTCGAATGGTGAGGGCCATCAAGCTATTCGGGACAGCTCGGATGAATCGCCACCGCTAAGGGGTTATGCCGGCCCATGGGACAGGTGTGATCGCAGCGCCTGCGGGAGGTGCTAGCCCCAGACTTCGGCTGTTTCCGACTGGTAGAACTCCACGTCCAGCGCGTGCCCACCGCGCCTCCGACGTTCCGCAGCTACCCCCTTGGCGCGATGTTTCACGTCACGGTGAGCGAACTCGTCGCCGAACAGTCCGACGAAGAGCGCAGTGACGGGGGTCGGGGAGCAGATTGACGAAATCCGGCGCTAAGGGGCAATCGCCGAGCGACCTTGCGCTGTAGGTGATTTCATGTCGTCGTGACTGATGAGGGCGGCTATGGCCGGTTCGGTGCGTTGTCTCGGCAGGAGCTGGAGCGTTACTGCTACTTGGATGACGAGGACCGGCGGCTGATCGCTGCGCGGCGGCGCGACTACAACCGTCTGGGGTTCGCGGTGCAGGTGGTGACGGTGCGTCACCTGGGAATGTTCCTGGCTGATCCGCTGGATGTCCCGCCCGCGTTGATCGAGTATCTGGCCGAGCAGTTGGAGATCTCCGATCCGTCGATGGTGAAGCGGTACACCGATCGGGAGAAGACCAAGCTCGAACACGCCTGGGAAATCCAGCAGGTGTACGGACTCAAGCCGTTCGGCGAGATGGAGTCGGAGCTCACGTCGTGGATCGTCGACCAGGCGTGGATGACCGGCGACGGACCGAAGGCGATCTTCGGCGACGCAGTGACATGGCTGCGGAAGCGTCAGGCGCTGCTGCCGGGGATCACCACGTTGGAGCGGCTGATCGGCGACGGCCGCAACGCGGCGGACGCCCGGTTGTGGCGCCAGCTCGGCGAGCAGCTGACCTCGGAGTCCGCGTCTGCCTTGTTGCGGCTGCTGGAGGTTCCTGCGGAGGGCGGGCAGAAGGTCAGCGAGCTGGAGCGGCTGCGCAAGGGCGTGTTCAAGGCGTCGTCGAAGGGGATGCTCGCGGCGCTGCGCAGGGTTGTCGACCTGCAAGCGGTCGGGGTGGACAGCATCGACGTGAGGGCGATCCCGCCGCGTCGGTTGACGGGGTTGGCGACCTACGGGTTGGCGAGCAAGGCCGCCGCGCTGCGGCGGCTGCCCACGCGTGAGCAGCGCTTGGCGGTGCTGGCCGCGACGGTCGTTGTGTTGAGCGCGCGGGCGGTCGACGACGTGTTGGAGACCTTCGACATGTTGATGACGACGAAGCTTCTGTCCAAGGCCGAGCGGGAGTCTCGCGAGGAGAAGCTGCGTCGCTATCCGAGGGTGTCACGCAACGCAGGCAAGCTCGCGGCAGCGGTGAAGGTGCTGCTGGAGATGGTCGAGGTCAACCAGGACGTCGGGCTGGGCGTGGTGTTGGACATGATCGAGAAGACCGTCACCCGGGCCGAGTTGCGGCACGCGGTCCAGGCGGTCGACGAGCTGGTGCCCGCCGACGACGCGGAGCTGGATGGGCAGCGGTTGATCGAGTTGGCCGGCAAGTTCGCCACGGTCCGCCCGTTCCTGTCGATGCTGATGGACACGATCGAGTTCGGCGCGACCAGTGACGGCGCCGCCGTCCTGGCGGCAATGAAGACCCTCGCCGAGCTGCTGACATCCAGGTCGTCGGGCAAGATCCCGGCAAACCTGCTGGACGCCCGCAAGGTCGACCACGACTTGATCGTCGGCGCGTGGAAGCGCTTGATCTACACGCCGGGCCGACCGGAGGGCACCGTCGACCGGAACTCCTACACGATCTGCGTGTTGGAACAGTTCCACCGACACCTCAAGCACCGCAGCATCTTCGCGGTGCGTTCGTCGCGGTGGCGCGACCCGCGGGCGCACCTGCTGGCAGGCGAAGCCTGGGAGGCTGCGCGTGACGCCGGCATGAACGCGCTGGGCCTGCCCGCCGCGCCGACGCAGCTGCTGACCGATCACGCGACGGCGTTGGAGACCGCTTATCGGGAGTTGGCCGCACGGCTGGGCGAGGACACCCCAGCCAGCATCGACGCCGACGGCAAACTGCACGTCGCCGCGCTGGACGCCAAGGCCGAGCCCGCGTCGCTGGTCGACCTGCGCCGCCGGGTGGAGGCGATGATCCCGCGTGTGGACCTGCCGGAACTGGTCACGGAGGTGATGAGCTGGCATCCCGGTTTCACCGAGGCGTTCACCCACACCTCGGGCAACGAGGCCCGCGTCGCCGACCTCGGCTTGTCGGTGGCGGCCGTGCTCTGTTCCTATGCGATGAACGTCGGGTTCAAACCGGTGACAACGCCTGGTGTCGACGCCCTGACCAGGGATCGGCTGCTGCACGTCGACCAGTGCTACGTGCGGGCCGAGACCATCGAGGCGGCCAACGCCGTGCTGGTCGACGCCCAGGCCGACATCCCCCTGGCCCAAGCGTGGGGCGGCGGGCTGGTCGCCTCGGTGGACGGGATGCGGTTCGTGGTGCCCGTGCGCACCCATAACGCCCGCCCGAACCCGAAGTACTTCGGCCGGAAACTGGGCATCACCTGGTTGAACATGCTCAACGACCAGTCCGCCGGGCTGGCAGGCAAGGTGCTGCGCGGAACACCTCGCGATTCGCTGCACACCATCGACGTGATCGTGTCCCAGCACGGCGGGCGGATTCCGGAGGTCATCATCACCGACACCGGGTCGTATTCCGACATCGTGTTCGGACTGCTGCATCTGATCGGCCGCCAGTACCGGCCGCAGCTGGCGAACCTGCCCGATCAGCGGTTGTGGCGCATCGACGCCCGAGCCGACTACGGGCCGCTGGACAAGGCGGCGCGCGGGGTGATCGACACCGCCAAGATCGCCGCGCACTGGGAGGACATGTGCCGGATCGCGGTGTCGATCCACTCCGGTGAGGTGTCGGCGCACGAGGTCACCAGGATGATCTCCCGCGACGGGCAGCCGACCGCGTTGGGCCAGGCCATCGCCCATTTCGGGCGGATCTTCAAGACCCTGCACATCCTGCGCCTGGCCGACGACGAACCTTACCGGCGCGAGGGCAAGGCCCAGTCCAATCTCGTCGAGGGTCGTCACGACCTGGCGCGCACGATCTATCACGGCCGCAAGGGCGAGATGACCCGCGCCTACTACGAGGGCATGGAAGACCAGCTCTCGGCGCTGGGATTGGTGCTCAATTGCGTCGTCGTGTGGAACACCGTCTACGAGAACCGCGCCCTCGCCGCGCTGCGAGCCGGCGGATACCCGGTGCTCGACACCGATGTCGAGCGATTGTCGGCGTTCGTGCGCGCCCACATCGGCATCGACGGGCACTACAGCTTCCACCTGCCCGACCCCAGCGGAGTTCACCGACCGCTGCGCGACCCGGACGCCGACGACGACGAGTAGCGCGAGTCGAAGGGTGGCGGATGACCGCTCAGGACCTGACGACGCATGTCGGCGGAAGTCTCTCCTGAGCCGCGAAACAGGCCACGGCCTGCACCTCTACCTCCGACCTGACCCAACAAACTACCGCTAGATTACGGTCACGGAGAGCGTCAGTTTGTCGCTGTGCGGCACGCCCGTCCGGTCGAGGAAGTCACACATGTCATCGATCATCGGCTGCATGAGCAGCTGCCCCAGCTGACGAACCATCAGCCCGATGACCTGTGAGGACTCGGATCGCCGTGTCGAGGTCTTGCCCGAATAGCGGAGTTTGGAGATCTCTCTGCGACTCAGGTCGGTCAGCCGCTCGAGTAACTCGCTCTTTCCCTGCGGATCGAGCACAGCGCGCCGGATGTAGTTCACCACCGTCGGATGCGTCGCGAGCATGTGCCGCACCGCCTCGTCTCGAGCGGCGGCGACCTGCGCTGGGGCGCCCTCGTCCGGCACAGAGGCGATCGCCAGAGCGTAATAGTCGACGACCAGTTGCTCGACGGCGACGCGTAGCCCGTCCTTGGTCTTGAAGTGGTGCTGCACCAATCCCACGGCGACCCCGGCGGCGGCGGCGACGGCGCGCATCGAGACGCGATCCTCGCCGCGCTCGGCGTAGAGGTCGAGCGCGGCGTTGCGAATGCGGGCCTTCGCGGTGAGGTCCTCGTCACTGGCGCGGGGGTCGGTCACAGAAATTGCCTCCTATCAGGGAAAAAAGCATACACCCTTGACATTAGACAGTACATGCGCATTAATGGCTATACATCAGTATAGTCAAAAAGGGGTTGATGATGTCGCAGTCGAGTTCGCTGCAGGGCGTGCAGGTGGTGTCGCTCGCGATCAATCTGCCGGGCCCGCTCGCCGCCGCGCGGCTACGGGCGCTGGGCGCCACCGTCACCAAGATCGAACCGCCGGCCGGCGACCCGCTGCGGGCCGTGGCGCCGACGTGGTACGACGAGCTCACTGTGGGCCAGCGGGTCGTGACCCTCGACCTCAAGGACCCCGCTGATCGGGCGGTGGCGGCGCGCGAGCTGTCGCGTGCCGACCTGATGCTCACCGCCATGCGCCCCTCGGCGCTGGTCAAGCTCGGCCTGGACGAGTTGACCGCGGCGAATCCGCACCTGTCGCATATCGAGATCGTCGGGCACGACGGGATCGCGGCGGAGCAGCCCGGCCATGACCTGACGTACCAGGCCCTGCACGGCACTCTCCAGCCGCCGACGATGCCGACCGTCCCGGTGGCCGACCTGCTCGGCGCCGAGCGCGCCGTGTCCGCGGCCCTGCTCGCCCTGCGCGTGGCCGCGGAGTCCGGCGTGGGACACCGCGAGCGGGTCGTCCTCGAACAGGCGGCCGCCGACGCCGGCGCCGCAGTTCGGCACGGTCTGATGGGAGCGGGCGCGCCGCTCGGCGGGGCGCATCCCGGTTACCGGATCTACTCCAGCTCCGACGGCCACGTCGCGCTGGCCGCGCTCGAGCCGCACTTCTGGGAGCGCGCCCGCGCCGGTCTCGGTGTCGAGGGCACCCAGGAGGAGCTCGAGCAGACGTTTCTTTCCAAGCCGACGCGCGAATGGGAGGAGGTCGCGAAGCGCCTCGACATTCCCCTGATCGGAATCCGCGATTCGGCACCCCGTAATTCAGCACAAGGAGCTTTGTCATGAGTGTTCGCGAGGCCGTTATCGTCGGCGCGGTCCGGACCCCGGTCGGCCGTCGCGGAGGGATCCTCAGCGCATGGCATCCGGTGGACCTGCTCGGGCAGACGCTGCGGGAGCTTGTGGCCCGCGCCGGCGTCGACCCCGCCGCGATCGAGGACGTCATCACCGGCTGCGTCATCCAGCACGATGTCCAGTCGGGCAATCTCGGCCGCCACGCGGTGCTCGCCGCCGGGCTGCCCGAGTCGGTCCCCGCGGTGACGATCGACCGCCAGTGCGGTTCAGGGCAGCAGGCGGTCAGCTTCGCCGCCCAGGCGGTGATGGCGGGTTCCCACGACCTGGTGATCGCCTGCGGCGTCGAGTCGATGTCACGGGTGCCGATGCCTCCGGCGTTCCTGCCCGGCGCGCCGCTCGGCCCGCAGTACAGCCCGCGCGAACTCGACCGCTACGACGGTGGGCTGATGGCGCAGGGCCCGTCGTCGGAGCTGATGAACGAGAGGTTCGACCTGAGCCGAGCGGCGTTGGACGCGTTCAGCGCTCGCAGCCACGAGCGGGCGCACGCCGCGACGCGGGCCGGGAAGTTCCGCGACCAGATGGTGCCGATCACCGCCGACCCCGACGACCCGACCGGTCCGGTCATCGACTCGGACGAGGGCATCCGCGAGCACATCGACCCCGCCAAGATGGCGAGCCTGAAAGCCGTGTTCGGCGCCGACGGGCGGACCACGGCGGCCAACTCCTCGCAGATCAGCGACGGCGCGGCCGCGCTGCTGATCGCCGACCGCGAGTACGCCGAGCGCAACGGCCTCATCCCACGCGCCCGGTTCCGCGCGCTGTCGGTCGCCGCCGCCGACCCGATCATCCAGTTCACCGCGATCCTCGACGCCGCCCACAAGGCGCTCGGCCGAAGCGGGTTGGCCGTCGAGGAGATCGACCTGTTCGAGGTCAACGAGGCCTTCGCCGGTGTGCCGCTGATCTTCCAACGGGAATTCGGCGTCCCGGACGACAAGCTGAACGTCAACGGCGGCTCCGTCGCCCTCGGCCACCCGCTGGGCTCGACCGGAGCCCGGATGCTCACCGACCTGCTCTGCGAACTCGAACGCTCCGGCAAGAGGTTCGGCTTGCAGACCGTCTGCGAGGCCACCGGCACCGCGAACGCCACCATCATCGAACGCATCTGAGGACGTCATGAGCCACGAGATCGTGAGGGGCCTGCCCTCCACCCACGGCGACCACTATCAACTCAACACCACCACCATCATCCGGCACGCCGCGCGCACCTATCCCGAGCAGGAGATCGTGTACCGCACCGCGGACGGCGGCTGGGACCGGTACACCTACGCCGATGCCTACGCGCGAATCCAACGAAGTGCCAATGCACTTCGCTCGATCGGCGTCGGGCCGGGCGATGTGGTCGGGATCCTCGACTGGAACAGCAAGCGGCACTACGAGCTGTACTGGGCGATTCCCGGCCTCGCTGCCGTGATGTTGCAGATGAACCTGCGTTTGGCGCCAGAGGATCTCGCTTACGTCACCGGACACAGTGATGCATCGGTGGTCCTCATCGACGAGTCGCTGCTTCCGGTTGCCGAGGCGCTGGCACCGCATACGCCGAACGTGAAGACGTGGGTGGTGATGACCGATAAGCCGCTGGCCGACATCACCACCACGCTCCCGCACGCGGTGCACTGGGAGGACCTGCTCGCGGACGCCGGCCCGGAGATCGACTGGCCGGTCATCGACGAAACCTCCTCCTACAGCGCGTGTTACACCACCGGCACCACCGGCAGGCCCAAGGGCATCTACTACTCGCATCGCGGCATCTACCTGCACACCCTCGCCGAGGTCGCCGGACTCGGGATGAGCAGCGACGATGCCGTCATGCTCATCACGCCGATGTTCCACGGCCAGGGCTGGGGCCTACCCCAGGCGGCCGCCTACAGTGCCGCAAAAATCGTGCTGCCCGGTCGCTACATCGCCGAGGACACATCCGTCCTCGTGGACGCGATGATCGCGGAGCAAGTCACCGTCGCAAACGGTGCGCCGGCGATCTTCCAGCCCATGATGAACTACATCAAGACGCTTGCGGTCGCACCGGACTTCTCCCGCGCGCGGCTGCTGTCCGGTGCCACCGAGCCGCCGCTGTCGCTGATGCGCGACTTCCACGACATCACTGGAGCCGACGTCATCCACGCCTACGGCGCCACCGAGACCACCCCTCTGGTCGCGGTGAACCGGGGACTGAAGCCCTCGCTGCGCGGTGTGATCTCGGACGAGGAGAAGTGGGATCTCAAGCGTAAGCAGGGTTTGCCGGTCAACGGCATCGACATCCGGATCGTCGACGCGGAAGGCAACGATCTCCCGCACGACGGCACGAGTCAGGGTGAAGTGCTGCTGCGCGGACCGTGGATCATCGAGCGCTATCACAAGCTCGACGACGACGCCGACAAGTTCCTCGACGGGTATTGGCGTAGCGGCGATGTCGGGACCATCGACCCGAATGGTTACTTGAAGATCACCGACCGGATCAAGGACGTGGTCAAGTCGGGTGGCGAATGGATTTCCTCCATCGACATGGAGAACGCACTCGTTGCCCATCCGAAGATCGCCGAGGCGGCCGTCATCGGCGTCCCGCACCCGAAGTGGCAGGAGCGTCCAGTAGCACTCGTCGTGACGACCGACGGGCAGGAACTTCCACTGTCGGAGATCCACGAATTGCTCGCCGATGCATTCGCCAAATGGCAATTGCCCGAGACCGTCCTGTATCTGGACCAGCTGCCCCGCACCAGCGTCGGCAAGCTCGACAAGAAGGCCATGCGCGCCGCGCACACCAACGTCTACGAGGACGTCCGATGAACCCCGACAACGCCCCGCTACGCACGGCCCGCGACAGCCACCTCCTGATCCTGGAGATCAACCGGCCCAAGGCTCGCAACAGTCTGAACGAGGCGGTGCTCACCGCCTTGAACACCGAGCTCGTCGCGGCTCGGCACGACGACGAGATCCGTGCCATCGTGCTCACCGGCGCCGGCGGGATCTTCTGCGCCGGAGCCGACATCACCAATTTCGACGCCATTCGCGACCAGTCGCTGCTCGGCGATCGAGCCGCGCTGGGCGGCACCATCTGGGCCGACCTGGGCCGATTCCCGAAGCCGGTCCTCGCTGCGGTCGAGGGCCTCGCACTCGGCGGCGGCTGCGAGTTGGCGCTTGCCTGCGACATCGTCATCGCCGGCGAATCCGCCAAGTTCGGTGTCCCGGAGGTGAAGCTCGGCGTGATCCCGGGCGGCGGCGGAACCCAGCGCCTGATTCAGGCCGTCGGCAAGTCCAAGGCGATGGCCCTACTGCTCACCGGCGACTTCCTGTCCGCACAGCGGGCGTGCGCGGCCGGCATCGTCGCCGAGACCGTCCCGGACGGCACCGCCCTCGAAGCGGCGGTCGCCATGGCGCAGCGGATCGCCGCCAACTCACCGCTCGCGGTGGCGCTGGCCAAGGATGCCGCCCTCCAGGCCCTGGAAACCTCTCTGGCGCAAGGACTCGAGCACGAGAAGCGCAACTTTCACGTTGCCATCCATTCCGCCGACAGCCGCGAGGGCCAGGCCGCGTTCCTCGCCAAGCGCGCCCCCGAATTCACCGGAAAGTAGGACCGATCATGAGCGAGCTGTTCCCCGATTACCGCTCCCCGTGGGAGACCGACGATCAGGCGCTGCTGCGTAAGCACGCCGCCGAGTTCTTCCGCAAGGAAGCCACCCCGAACCAGGACCGTTGGGCCGCGCAGCACCAGGTCGACCGCGAGTTCTGGACCAAGGCCGGCGCCGCGGGACTGCTGTGCCTCGACATCGCCGAAGAATACGGCGGCGGGGGCGGCAACTTCGGCCACGAGGCGATCGTGCAGCAGGAGATCGCCTACGCCCACGACACCGCGTTCGGCTTCGCCGTGCACTCGACGATCGTCGCGCACTACATCGCCGCCTATGCCACCGAGGACCAGAAGAAGCGCTGGCTATCGAAATGTGCGAGCGGTGAGAGCGTCCTCGCCATTGCGATGACCGAACCCGGCACCGGCTCGGACCTGCAGGCCGTACGGACCACCGCGGTTCGCGACGGCGGCCACTACGTGATCAACGGCTCGAAGACGTTCATCTCGAACGCGTCGCACTGCGACCTGCTCGTCATCGTCGCCAAAACGGACCCGAGCCAAGGTTCCAAGGGTATCTCGCTGCTCGTCGCGGAGACGGAGAATCTTCCGGGGTTCGAGCGTGGGCGGGTGCTGGACAAGATCGGCCAGCACGGCCAGGACACCCGCGAGTTGTCGTTCACCGACATGCGGGTGCCGGCAGCGAATCTGCTCGGCGGCGTCGAGGGGCAGGGCTTCTACCAGCTGATGGGTCAGCTGCAGCGTGAGCGGCTGATCCTCGGTGTCGGCGGTGTCGCGGTGGCCGAGGCCGCGGTGGCGGAGAGCATCAGGTACGCCAAGGAACGTCACGCCTTCGGCAAGCCGATCCTGAACTTCCAGAACACGAAGTTCGTACTCGCCGAGTGCAAGACCGACGTGCTGGCCGGCAAGACCCTGATGGACCACTGCATCCAGCGTCACCTCGACGGCACCCTCGACGCGGCGACCGCGTCGATGGCCAAGCTGTGGGGCAGCGACAAGCAGTGCGAGATCGTCGACCGCTGCCTGCAGGTCTTCGGTGGCTACGGCTACATGATGGAGTACCCGATCGCGCAGATGTACGCCGCTTCCCGCGTGCAGAAGATCTACGGCGGCACCAACGAGATCATGAAGGAACTCATCGGCCGCGCCTTATGAGGTTGACCTTCGCGCAGTGACACCACTGCGTCAGTCACACCTCACTTTGTCAAAAACCCGATGTTCTCAACCTATTTCGTCAGGAGTATTCATGCATATCACCGGAACCAACGCACTCGTCACCGGCGGAGCCTCGGGCCTCGGACTGGCCACCGTCACCGCCCTCGCCAAGTCGGGCGCCCGGGTAATCGCCGTCGACCTGCCCACCGCGAACACGGATGCGCTGGCTGCTCTCGGCGACACCGTGGAATTCGCTCCGGCGGATGTCACCGACGAGGCCGCGGTCACCGAGGCGGTCGAGCGCGCCAACGCGGAGTCCTCACTGCGAATCACCGTGAACTGCGCCGGCATCGGCAACGCCGTCAAGACCGTCGGTAAGAACGGACCGTTCCCGCTGGCCGAATTCGAGAAGATCGTCAAGGTCAACCTGACCGGAACCTTCAACGTCATCCGCCTCGCCGCGCACGCGATGTCGCAGAACGAGCCCGTCGACGGCGAGCGCGGCGTGATCGTCAACACCGCCTCGGTCGCGGCCTTCGACGGGCAGATCGGACAGGCCGCGTACTCGGCATCGAAGGGCGGGATCGTCGGCGCCACCCTGCCGATCGCCCGCGACCTGGCGTCGCTGCTGATCCGGGTGAACACCATCGCGCCCGGCCTGTTCAAGACCCCGCTGCTGGGCACGCTGCCCGAGGCGGCTCAGATTTCGCTGGGACAGCAGGTGCCGCACCCGAACCGGCTCGGCGACCCCGCCGAGTACGCGCAGCTGGTCGAGGCGATCGTGACCAACCCGATGCTCAACGGCGAAACCATCCGCCTCGACGGCGCGATCCGCATGGCGCCGCGGTGAAACCCGTCGGCGTGCAGGTGGGATCGCACCATGAGCACACACGCCTTGTATACGCCGAGGACCTGGGCATCGGCCAGCGTTTCGACTTGGGCTCACACACGGTGACCGAGGCCGAACTCGTCGACTTCGCCACCCACTGGGATCCCCAGTGGTTTCACATCGACCGGGCGGCGGCGCAGGACGGCCAGTTCGGTGGCCTGATCGCCAGTGGAATCCACACGTTGGCGATCCTGCAACACCACGACGCCGTCCATATCCGATACGGCCTGACCGAAGCCGCGCTCCCGCGCGCTCATCTCCCACGGCTGTTCCAACCCCGGCGAGGTCTCGCGCGACCTCACGGCCCTACTCTCGGCCGTGCCCCCGCCGGATCCGACAAACACCACGACCACGCACGCCCGGCAGCGGCTATGAGTTCCCGGACGCGGAAGACCACACCCATCGACGGTGCCGCACTTGATTGGTCTCTTTCGGCCCCCCTCGAGCAGATGCGCTCGGGCCGAACAGTCAAGGTGCTGAACAAGATACGCAGACACGCGCCGGAACTCGTCACCGTCAGCTACTGAGAGATTCAGCGGGAGCGCCGCCGCGCAGCGGGATCGGTCTCGGCCTGCCAGCGCCCCAGCGCCTCGGCGGAGACCTTCGCGTATTTGACCAGGCTGCGCACCGAGGTGTGTCCGCTCAACGCCATCAGCATCGGCGTGGAAGCGCCCTTCTCTGCGGCGTGGGTCAGTCGCGAGTGCCGCAGCTGGTGCAGCGTGAACGGTCCGCGTCGCATCCCTTCGGTGTGCTCCTCGAGGAGCGTCGCGGCGCGGCGGTAGGAAAGTCGGGCGCGGCCGGTCGAGTTGTCGGTGTCGGTCTTGGCGACCGACGGCTTGGCTTTGCGGTCGGTCAGGAACAGCGGCCCGGACTTCCGTCCGGCGATCAGCCGGGGCAGCGGCCGTGCGGTGCCGGTCTGCCAATAGATCACCTCGCGGGCGCCGCCCTTGCGGGTGACCGTGGCGCATCGGTTCACGGTGTCCAGGTCCTCGATGTCGAGATTCAGGATCTCCTCCGCCCGCGCGGCGGACTCATACAGCATCGACCAGAACACCCGCTCGCGCAGGGCCGCGTCCATGCCCAGCAGCTCCGCAACCTCGGCGGCGGTCATCGCCTTGCTGTTGTCCGGCGCACTCGGCCGCGCCCGCAGGCGCGACACCGGATCGCCGGTCAGCCACTGTTGATCGCGTCAGTAGGCGCACGCCGCCGACACCGCGGTCAGCCGGAGGTTGTAGGTCTTGGGGGCCTTGTCGCCCCACACGTAGTCGAACCACCCCGACACCCGATCCGGGTTCAACAACCCGACATCGCCGTCCGCGCCGAAGTCGCGCACCATCCGATCCAACGCCGAGGCGTAGGCGCGGCGGGTGTTCACCGCCGCGATCGTGCCCAGAAAGGTCCGCGTCGCGTCCGCCAGCCGGATCCCGGCGGCCCGCGCCGGTAGCGAGCTCACCGATCCCACCCCGACCGCCCTTCAGCACTACGGCAGATAGTTTCCGGAGTCGCCCATCTCCGGAACGACCATCGCGGCAGGACGACTCACGAGTTACGGCAGATAGTACGCTACTATCTGCCGTAAATCCTTAGCGCCGGATTTCGAGAATCTGCTCCCCGACCCCCAAGAAGGACTGGGCGGCGATCGCCAAGGATCTCAAATTGGTCTACACCGCGGCAAGCGAGTCGGCGGCGTTGGATGCATTCGTCGCGTTCAGCGAGACCTGGGGCCAGCGCTACCCGGCGATCGTCAAGCTGTGGGACAACGCGTGGGCCGAGTTCGTGCCATTCCTGGCCTTCGACAAGGAAATCCGCGGCGTGATCTGCACGACCAACAGCATCGAAAGCCTGAACTCGCGCATCCGCAGGGCCGTCAACGCCCGAGGGCACTTCCCGACCGAGCAGGCCCGCCCTGAAGTGCGTCTACCTGGCGATCATGAGCCTCGACCCGACCGGCAAAGGCCGACAACGCTGGATCAACCGCTGGAAGGCACCCCTCAACGCGTTCGAGATCGCCTTCCCCGGACGTTTAACCCCAGAACGAAAGTAACACTACAACAACGAGTTACACCGTTAACTTGACAGTCTCGGGCGCGCTGCCGGTATACCTCGATGGCAGACCGGTTGTTGATGTGTGGATCGGGTGGGGCCGATCGTCATGGCAGCGTACCGTCGGCGGCCAACACCGGCGCGATGGCGTTTTCAGCGACAGAGGGATTGGCTTCCACGGTCATCCGTCGGCTTGTCGACCGGGGATTGCTTCCTACGACGTGCCGGTCGCCGAATACTGGCCCGAGTTCGGCGCGAACGGCAAGTCAGCCATCACAATTCGCGACATGATGCGCCACCGCGCCGGGCTGTCTAACCTACACCGCCCAAGCCGTCCATCTCCTCGATGACGAGCCCAGTCAATAAAGATCATTGTTGTCTGCATCAACCCTGCCAAGCCAGGGACGCGACGCGGGCTGCGTGTTGGGCATGCATCGGTGGATGGCTTCGCTGCCTGATGCCCCGTAAGCGCGTTGTGAAAACGGTGACGAGCGAGGGGGTCGGCGTCACTGGAGCCAACGCTCTCGGGGGAGCAGCGGCTCGTCGAGGCGGCCGTTTGTGTCGAGCATTCGCTCGAACTGGTTCAGGTGACGTTGCATTGCGCTCGACGCGCGGTCGGCGTCGCCGGCAGCCACCGCACGCGCGATGCTCTGGTGCGCCCGGCGGGTATCCTCCATGTCTAGCTCGGTGAGCGACTCACCTGGGACGTGCCACGACAACTCTTGCTCGAACATCGATATGACGAGCCGCAAGACCTCGTTGTTGCTGCAAACCGCGAGAGCCTCGTGGAACTCCACCGATGGTTCCCATGAGCCGTTTCGAGATGTGGCGTCAGCGATCGCGAGTAGCCAGCCGCGCTGCTCGTCGGTGGCCGACCGGGCTGCCATAGCGGCAATAGCGGGTTCGAGGAGTTTGCGGAACTCGTAGAACTTTCTGGTTGAGGTTTCAGCGAGGGTCAGTAGGAGCGCAACGGATCTGCTGATCTGCCGCAGGTCGGGACGAGTTACCCGAATGCCACCGCGTGGGCCTCGGCGGATTTCGATCAAACCATCGGATTCGAGCAGGCGCAGCGCCTCTCGCACGGTGCCTCTGCTAAAGCCCTCTCCGGAGATCAACTCCGCTTCCGAAGCCAGTTGGTCGCCGGGCCGCATCGCGCGGCCGAGGATTTTTGCGCGGAGCCGGTCGGCCAGAATATCTGACGCCTTGGGTACTCTTGTATAGCGGCGCGCTGCATGCGGTATCTCAGATGTGTTTGCCGCCTGGTCGATATCGCTGTCCACTCCCGCTCCTATGCCCTGCTTGGCGTGACGTGGGGCGGAGCTTCAGCTCCAGCCTGCAGCCCTCTGATATAAATCATACTGAATTGCACGAGAATTCGCTGACGTGACTCGCAAGTCATTGCCTCGCGTAGTCTCGTGGTCAACTCAAGGGAGTGTGGGGCGGCGTCACGGATAGCCCGGCGTTGTCGGTTCTGTGGTCATTCGCGCGATCGGCTATGGTCAGTCACCGGCGGACGAGGGACGTAAGCCAACTCTATAGCAGGTCAATGGGTATCCCGCTCGGCGGGATCTTGGCATGGCGGGCCCGCGGTCAACCTCTGCACCTGTTAGCGATGTCGACAAGCAACGGGACCGAGTCACGGTTCAGGATCCCGTGTAGCGGCAACCCGGGTCGGCCGTGGAGGCGATGTGATCGCGACGCCCGAAAAGTGTGGAGATCATCCCAAGCGCCAGACGGGGTGGCCGGTCGTGGCCGACGCCCGGGAATTCTTGCGAGTCACCGTTGGATATCGGGCTATGCCCAAGTTGCTCGTGGGGCCGTGGCGATATTTGGCGTGCAAATACCTCACTGATTCGGAAGCCCGGTTCCGCATGGACCGAGCGCGAAGTTTCGCGAAGTTGTCCGAACGCACCCGTCGACTTGTGGCGCTGCGAATCGATGCGGTAGGCGATGCATCGAGCAGTACGTTTGCGGTATGGCAGCTAACCACGACATCGAGGAGTTTGGTATGCTCGACGGCCTTGAGGGCCAAGCCCGCGAAGAGCGTGCCGACCTCGTCACATGGCTGATCGGAAAAGGCTACCCCCTCGACGAGATACGTAGATCGCTCGCTACGCCTCTACTGCTGCCCGCGAACACGATCTTCGGCGACGACGGGACCTATGTGTCCGCGCGTGAGATCAGCGAATCCACAGGGATCGAATTGGACCTCCTGCAGCGCCTCTACGGCGCGGTCGGAAGGCCGAGGATCGACGACCCCGACGCAGCCGTACTGCTGCGCGCCGACGGAAAAGCGATCGCGCACGCGAAATTCTTCCTCGACATGGGCGTCGAGCCGGACGAAACGGTTGCCGTGATGCGCATGCTGATCGCGGGACTGGGGTGCCGCCGCGACGATGCGCGATGCGGCCCTCAACACCCTCCTGCGGCCGGGGACAAGTGAAATCGAGCTGGCGCAGGCGGTCGAGCAGCTGGCGCGTCGATCCGCGCCTCACCTCGGACCGCTGATCGAAGACCTATTGTTTATGCAACTTCGCACTTCGTTCCAGGTTGAGGCCGTGAGCGCCGCTGAGCGGGCTGCCGGAAGATTACCCGGGGCCCACCAGGTAACGGTGGCGTTCGCTGATGTTGCCGGCTTCACCAAATTGGGGGAGGTGCTGCCACCTCTGGAGCTTGAACGCGTTGCCAGTCGGCTCGCCGAATCGGCCCAGCACGTAGCGGTCACCCCGGTGCGGCTGGTGAAGTCGGTGGGTGACGCCGTGATGCTCATGTGCTTCGATCCGGCGCCATTGCTGCGGGCAATCCTCGACTTGGCTGACGACGCGGCAGCAAATGGCTTGCCGCGCTTGCGGATCGGCGTGGCTTCCGGACTGGCGATCACACGCGGGGGCGACTGGTTCGGCAGTCCTGTCAACGTGGCCAGTCGAGTAACGGCAGCGGCGCGGCCGGGGACGGTGGCGGTCGCCGACTCCACGCGCGAGGCCGTCGGCAACGCTGCGGACTTCACCTGGTCGTCGATGGGCGCACGCCGGCTCAAAGGCGTGAGCGGCAAAGTAAAGCTCTTCAGGGTCCAGCGCGCCCGGCAGGCTGAGTAATCGCCTTCACCGACTTGCGTATGGCCTTGCGTTGCGGTCGCAGACTCCTGGTTCGGGAAGACAAACGGTCCAGGCTCCGGATAGCGACGAGGTGTCGGTGCCGTGGCACGCCGATCTGGCTGTAGCATTCACCAACGCCGCTGGTTGATTCGGCATGATTAGATGGTGTCGCGCGAGGGGACATCGAAAACCGTGCTAGCCGCGATTGTTGACCGCCTCACCGCGACCGCTTATCTGTAATGAGATGAACAATTGGCGTGTTCTTGCTGGTAGCAACGTAGATTACATGTGTAGAACGTCTGCTCTTTCAGCGACACGTGCGACACATGTTGCCGACGACTTCTCGAACTAGTTGAGCCGTAGTGCCCGGCCTTAGTCGGACTGGCGGTAGCCGTCGCGGATGATCGGGCGTTGTGTCCGGCGGCGCCACAGGAAAAGTGGGTGCTGGGTGGATTCGTTGACGAGCGTGTACTTGATGTAGCCCAGGTCGAGGAGCTCATCGTGGCGGTAGCCGCGCTCGCGGTGGTAGCCGACGAGACTGGCGCCCGGGCGCACCGTTTCACAGGGTCGGCGACTTGGGGCGCCGCAACGTGGGCATTGGACGCTGGCCCGGCCGTCGTCTATGTCACCGATGATCAGGTCGCCTTTTCACGGTTGCGGGTGCAGTCAGCGTGCATGGTGTGCACTGTGACGACGGGCGTTGCGCTGGGCCGACCGCGGCGATCGGTGCGGTGGAGGGGGCGAAGGGAGCCTGGTGGAGGAAATGTGGAAAACGGTCCACCTGTTCGTCCCTTCGGATCGGACAGCAAGCGAGGTTCTAAATTACCTCCGGGAGCAGATCAATGTGATCGCCCACGAAGCAGGCGAGTTCGTCTGTCGGATCAGAATCGGTGATGGCGTCGACCAGGCCAACGGTTGGCATAAGTGGTCGGCGTCGTACCTGCCTGGACCTCCCGGGGGCGTCGGAGGAAGAGATGACTGAGCACCGCGATCGCCGGGTTCGGCGTCGCGAGTTTGTTCTTCTGCGAGGTGGCTGTTGTTCATAGCCCGGGGGTACACAGGGTTGATCGAGATGATTCCGGCGCGGAAAGGGTGGACGAGGTGAGCCAGTTGGGCCGGGGTGCGGACCCGTCGTCACGCCGAGTGATCGATGTAGCGATCGGCGTTTTGATCGGATGGCGTGGGTGTTCTGAGCGGGACGCGTTCGACGAGATCGCCTGTGCGGTCCGAGAATCCGGGGTGGGAATCGGGAGCATCGCGCGGTGGCGCTGCGTCTGTGGGGCGATGTCATGCCGGCGCGGTTGGCGTTGGTGAACGCGTCGACGAGCTGAACGCCGCAGTTCCTGGCCCGCGGTGCAACGGGTGGCGGTGGAGCTTTTTGGCTCGTTGTTGCCCGCGCGCATGGTCTGGTGCTCGGTTACGGTGTGCCAGATGAGCACGTCCACCGTCTCAGACCACGACATCGCAGCCGCGCGAGCCGCGGATGTTCGCCAGGCCGACTACTACCGGGGTGAGCTTTCGCGCCAGCGTGAGCTGCTCATTGACCGGATGGCGGCCCACGAGGCCGCGCTGGCCAAGTATCAACTGCGCGGCGAGATGAACCAGGTCCACCGCATCAGACGGGAGATCCGGCATCGCGAGCAGGAACAGTACGCGCTGCAACGCCTGCTTGATGCGATCGAGGAGCGATTCCCCGCTGCGGCAGGGCCCGGGCCGGCACACCTCTGACCGCTACCCAACCACGGAGCTGATCGGTTTGGGTGGTCGCGATCTCGATCTGGTGCCGCTGAGCGGTGCAAAGCGGGGCGGGCCTGCGCTGACGCCTAGGACGACCAGGTAAGCAGACCGGCGCTGCGGGACAACTCGGCGCGGGCATGCCGCTCGACGAGCAGCGGCACGAACTCCCGTATCGGGCTCTGCTCGAACCGGGCGTGCGCGCTGCGCACGGCGCCGGCCACATGGTCCGGCGGCAGGTCGGCGTAGCTGGCGGTGAGCCGCGCCACGACCTGGTCGATCAACAGCGTTTCGCTGATCTGGGCCACGTCGACAGCTTGGGGCATACACGCTGACCGCGTCAACGGGATCAATCTCACGGCTGCCGCAGCGAGGTTGGGTGCAGCTGCTGGCCACCAGATACCTCAGCCCGCGTAGCTGCTGTATCAGCATGATGTTACGGGTGTAACATCTCATTGTGGCTAGGGGCGACGAACTCGATTGGCTGGTGATCAGCGTGTCGACTGCTGGCGCGGCGGGCACGCTGCGGGTGCAGGTGTGGCGCAAACTGCGCTCGCTCGGTGCCTTATATCTGCAGCAATCGGTGTGTCTGCTGCCCGCCCACGCACATGTGGTCCGCGAAGTGCGGCGGCTGGCCGATCGGATCCATCACCACGGCGGCACCGCCCGCGTCCTACCGATGAGCTTCGTCGATCCCGCCGACGAACAGGCCGTGATCGACGAGCTTAACGCCGCCCGCGACGGCGAGTACGCCGAAGTCCTGGAGCGGCTCCCGGCGCTGCGCCAGGAGCTGGCCGATGAACGCGCTCGCGGACGGCTCACCTACGCCGAGGTCGAGGAGTCCGAAGCCGACCTGGACCGGTTCCGCAGCTGGCTGGCCAAGATCGCCGCCCGTGACTACTTCACGGCCCCCGGTGGGCACGCTGCCCGCGCAGCCGTCGACGCCGCGGCTGCTGAGCTGGCAGCGTTTGAGGACGCTGCCCTGCAGGCCGAAACATCCGCGCAAACCGATGCGCGCACCTCGCAGCGGCTGCACGTGGCGCACGAATCGTGACGGGCTCATTCGGGTGGGATCTCCTCATCGGCGTTGGCGGCGCACTCCTATTCGCCTGGCTGGCATTGCTGGTCGCACTGGCAATTCTCCGGCCGCGGGGAGGGCTACTGCGCGAGGCGGTGCGCATCCTGCCCGACGTGCTGCGGCTGGTGCGTCGCCTCGCCGGCGACAGCACCCTGCCGCGCGGGATCCGCGTCCGCCTCGGGTTGCTGCTGGCCTACCTCGCGATCCCGATCGACCTGATCCCCGACTTCATCCCGGTGCTCGGATACGCCGACGACGCCATCATCGTCGCCGCCGTCCTGCGCAGCGTCGTCCGCCGCGCCGGCCTCGACACCGTTCGCGCACACTGGCCCGGAACCGACGACGGATTCACCGCACTGACCCGACTCACCGGGCTGGCCAAGCCCTCCAGCCGACAACACAGAGACGTACCACCCCAACGTGGGTGACACCGTTACAGATAACACTGTCACCTACGACGTCAAACCGCGCTGAGAACCACGTGGGGAACAGTCCTACACACCCCTCAACCGTTACAGATAAGACTCTTGCCCTTCATCACGAAGGTTGGCGCCGGGGTAGAGGCCGCTAGATGTAACTCCCAGACAGGTTGTGAACGGCGTGGTGAGCGGAAGTAGGTGAGGACCTCCGGTATCGGTGTGGTTACCAAACACGCACATCCGATTACCGAGAGGTCCTCATGGTCCACGCTAATGCTTC
>NZ_VCMY01000050.1:0-37650 GCF_005924235.1 Mycobacterium sp. DBP42 | reverse complement strand
GAAGGGGCAGGATCGCCTGGAACATCGAGTCGCGGCCGCTCTTGGCCGAGCCACCGGCCGAGTCACCCTCCACCACATACAGTTCCGACTTCGTCGGGTCCGTCGAGCGGCAATCGGCCAGCTTGCCCGGCAGGCCGCCCACCTCGGTCGCGCTCTTGCGTCGCACCAGTTCACGGGCTTTACGTGCCGCGACACGGGCCTGCGCGGACGACGCGACCTTGGTGACGATCACCTTCGCCTCGGCCGGGTTGGCCTCGAACCAGTGAGTCAACTGCTCATTGCACACCTTCTGCACGAACGACCGGATCGCGGCATTGCCGAGCTTGGTCTTGGTCTGCCCCTCGAACTGCGGCTCGGCGACCTTCACCGAGATCACCGCCGCCAAACCCTCGCGGATGTCGTCACCGGTCAGGTTCGGATCCTTCTCCTTGAGCAGCTTCTTTTCCTTGGCGTACCGGTTCACCACACTCGTCAACGCCGCACGGAAACCCTCTTCATGGGTACCACCCTCATGCGTGTTGATCGTGTTGGCGAAGGTGTGCACCGACTCGGAGTAACCGGCATTCCACTGCATCGCGATCTCGACCTCGTGGCCGGGACCCTTACCGTCGAAATCGATGACGCTGGGATGGATCGGCTCTTTCACGCGGTTGATGTGGGCCACATAGTCGATCAGTCCGCCCGGATGATGAAAGCTTCGGGTGTCAGCCTCACCGTCGCGTCGGTCGGTCAGCGTCAGAATCAGGCCCTTGTTGAGGAAAGCCATTTCTTGCAGGCGTCTCGCGATGATTTCGGCGTTGTACTCGGTGGTCTCGAAAACCTCGGGGTCCGACCAGAACCGGACCGTAGTGCCGGTACATTCCGACGGTGCGCCCCGACGCAGAGTGCCGGGTACCGACTGTTCGTAGTGCTGAAACCACTCGTGGCCGTCCCGGCGGATACCGACCTCCAGACGGGTGGACAGGGCGTTGACCACCGACACTCCCACCCCGTGCAGACCACCCGAAACCTGGTAGGACTCGCCGTCGAATTTTCCTCCCGCGTGCAGCTGGGTCATCACCACGTCGACAGTTGGAATGCCGGTCTCGTGCATGGCAACCGGGATGCCGCGACCGTCGTCGCTCACCTCGACCCCGCCGTCAGGAAGAAGCACGACATCGACCCGGGTGGCATGACCGGCCATCGCCTCGTCCACCCCGTTGTCCACCACCTCCCACACCATGTGATGCAAGCCGCGCTCACTGGTCGACCCGATGTACATTCCGGGCCGTTTCCGGACCACGTCGAGACCTTCGAGAATCGTGATCGATTGTGCGCCATAGGCGGTGGTCATGACTGGGCTCCCCTTTCAGAGCGAAGCCCTGCCCCGGGCGGGGCAGGGCTTCTGGTGCTACTCGGCGCTGACCGACTCGCGGGCAGGTACGAATTCGATCGGCGCGCCGGCTGGAATCAGCTGCTCGGTCTCGACGCTGGCCTCGAACTCCTGGATGAAGCGGTAGGCATGCTGCATCACCCACCAACGCACCCAGGTCTGGTTGACCGCCTCGCGTTCCTTCGGGTCCTCCAGCAGGTTGGTGATGCGCGCGAAGCCCAGCGGGATCTCCGGGTCGTGGAAGTGCTGCTGGCGTTTGAAGTTGATCTTGAATTGAGACCACTTCACCGCGTGCAATTCCTCGTTGAGCCACACCATGCAGCCATCGCGGCTGGATTCCTCTGCGCCACCGAAGAATTCCCGCTGGTCGATGCCGTCGATGATCCGGTCCTCGGGGATCTCACAACCGGCCCACCGCAGCAAGGTCGGGAACATGTCGGTGACGTGCACCATCTCGTTGCTCTCGCGCACCGGAACGTTTCCCGGGTAGCGGATCAGGCATGGCGTCCGAATCCCGCCCTCGGCGGAACTGAAGTACGACCCGTCGAAGAACCCTGCGGTGCCACGCCCGGCCAGATGGTCCTCGGCGCCGTTGTCCCCCGCCATGATGACGATCGTGTTGTCCTCGATGCCCAATTCGGTCAGGTAGTCGAGAATGCTGCCGAAGTCGTGGTCGAGCATCAGCAGCGAATCGCCCCACGCCCCATTGGTGCTCTTGCCCTTGAACTCCTCGCGGACCTCCATCGGGAAATGCATCAGTGAGTGGTTGTGGTACAGGTAGAACGGCTTGTCCGCCTCGACGCTGCGTTTCATGAACGCCTTGGCGCGGCGGTCGTATTCGCCGTCCACCTCACCCTTGAGCTTGACGGTCAGCTGCTGATCGGTGGCCTGGACACCCCCGGCCTTGGTGCCGTCATACATGTAGGAGTAGCCGTCGCGATCGCCGTCGTACCACGGGTCGTCGGGCCAGAGGCATTCGTCGTAGGTACGGGCCGGGCCATACCATTCGTCGAACCCGTGATCGGTCGGCCACCGACCGTCCTCCGCGCCGATGTGCCACTTCCCGAAACATGCTGTGGCATAACCTCCTTCGGAGAGAATATCGCCCATGGTGCGCTCCCAGGCCACGATGCCGCCGCCGTTTCCGCCCAAGGCGATGGTGTGGTTGCCGGACCGGATCGGGTAGCGCCCGGTCATCAGTGCCGAGCGAGTTGGCGTGCACTGGGGTTCGACGACGAAATGCGACAACTTCAGCGACTCGGCGGCGAAGGCGTCCATCCGGGCGGTGTCGGCCCCGCGAAGGATGCCGCCGCCGTAACAGCCGAGTTCGCCCATTCCCAGGTTGTCGACGTGGAAATACACGATGTTGGGTTTTTTGGGCATGGTTGAGCTACCTCTCTGTCGATCGGGTGAAATCCGGTGAAGGTGGAGCGGAAGGTGCCGGCTACTTTGGCGGCTGTGACAGTTGGTCGGGCGATCGCATGGCAGTCGTCATCAACGAGCACCGATCCCCGCGATATCGCACGGTCTCGAAATCGAACGGGGTTCCATCTTCGAGGTGTGTCAACCGGTGCAGCAGCAACAGTGGTGCACCGGAACGGATTTGCAGGAGTTCGGCGGTTTTGGCGTCCGCCGAGACCGACTCCACGGTCATCTCGGCCCAGCCCAGCCGCATGCCGAGTTCGCGCTCGATCAGTGCGAACACATCCTGCCGGTCGAGGTTCGCGTCAACAGGAATAGCGCCGACCCGCAACGAGGTGGTGTCGAGCGACAGCGGCACCCCGCCGACTGACCGCAGCCGTTCGATGAACAGAATCGGCGCGTTCTCAGGCAATTGGAGTTTGGCGGCCACGAACGGCGAGGCGGTTGACTCGCGCACCGAGAGCACCGTGTTCTCGACCGGCAGTTGGTGGCCGGCCAGCGACTCGGCCAGGCCCTCGAGGCGGTCGATGCGCTGGCTCAACTTGGCGCCCGTGACGAAGGTCCCCGCGCCCTGCACTCGGGTGATCAGCCCCTCGCCGCGGAGCAGCTCCAGGGCTTCGCGGATGGCGTTGCGGCTGACCCCGAACTCGGCGGCAAGCTCGTTTTCCGGTGGCAGCATCGGGCGCGCTGCCGCCAACCCGCCGTACACGCCGTCGAGGATCTGGCCGCGCAGAACGTCACGGGCCCACCGGGCGGCATCGGCCCGGGTGCCGGCGTAGTCCCTGATCAAAGGACCGGGAAAGTCCTTCGGCGGGATGTGCGGGCGGCGGGTCATGACTTCACTGTGCCACCGATATCACCAGGTGGCGATACGGCAAGTGTTACGCCACCTGTTACTTCGTAAAGCCCTAGGCCAGGGACTATGAAGCGGCGTTTCGACGGGACTTCCGCCACCACGGACTAGTTGGCGACACAGCGGAATCCGATGTGCGTAGTGGCGCTGTCCTGCGATTGCGACGACCGGGCGGCGGGCCGGTAGCGGTGGCAATACTCGGGTGCACACAGGTGTGACCCGCCCTTGAGTGTCTGCATCACCGACGGGTCACCGGCCGGTCCGGGACAGCATCCAGCCGACTCGGAGTCGGTGCGGTGTCGTGGTGTGTAGCGAGTGGTAGTCCACTCCCACACGTTGCCGATCATGTCGGCCAGGCCAAATGCGTTCGGCGGGAACGTGCCGACCGGTGAAGTCCCGACCCAACCGAGGGCACCCCTATTGCGGTACGGGAACTCCCCCTGCCACGTATTGGCCATCAAGCGCCCCTCGGGCCGGACGTCGTCGCCCCAGGCGTAGATCGTCGTCGCACCTGCCCGAGCGGCGTACTCCCACTCTGCCTCGGTGGGCAGCCGCCGTCCGGCCCACGCCGCATACGCGATGGCGTCGGGATAGGAGATCTGGACCACGGGGTGATCGAGCCGGTCCTCGACGGACGATTCAGGCCCTCGCGGATGCTTCCAGCAGGCACCGGGAACCCAGTCCCACCATTGCCGCCAGTCCCGCAGGTCCACCGGTCCGTCGGTGGCTCGAAACACCAGGGCACCCGGGAGGAGTTCGCCGGCGGGCACCCCCGGGAAGGCCGCCGGATCCAATTGTTGTTCGGCGACGGTGACATAACCCGTGGCCGCCACGAACTCGGCGAACTGCGCATTGGTGACGGGATGCCGCTCGATACCAAACGGTGCGACGGTCACCTCATGCACCGGCGACTCCTCGGGATAGAAGTTCTGCGACCCCATGCGGTATGTGCCGCCGTCAAGCGCGACGAGTTCGGTGAGCATGCGGACAGACTAGGTAGGTCCGGAACACGGCGCAGTCCAGCGCACTTACCGTCCCGCGCCGCCGGCGGCATGCGTTCGGGAGATGACCGGCTCCGGATATCCGGCAGCACGTACGGCGCCGACGATCGTCTGACGGACGGCTGGCTCGTGCTGCGAAGGCACCAGCGCGATGACGCAACCACCGAACCCGCCACCGGTCATCCTCGCCCCCAGCGCCCCCGCCTGCACCGCACTGTCGGCGATCAGGTCGAGATGCGGTGTGGTGATCTCGAAGTCGTCGCGCATCGAGGCGTGCGATGCGGTCCACAGCTGACCAACCGCGGTGAAATCCGAAGAATCCAGGGCAGCAACACAATCGAGTACCCGCTGATTCTCGGTGAGCACATGGCGTGCCCTTCGGACATCGATCGGATCTCGCACGGTCCCGAGCGCTGACGTGTCAGATACCTCCCGCAACGTGGCTACCCCGAGGTCGGCGGCCGCCCGCTCGCATGACGCCCGCCGGGCCGCATACTCGCCGCCGGCGTGCGCATGCCGGGCCCGGGAATCGACCAACAGCAGGGCCACCCCGGCCGGCTCGGGATCGAAGCGCACCGGCCGTACGGTGAGGTCGCGAAAGTCGATCAGCATCGCCTGCCCGGGAGCACCGAACAGCGACGCCAGCTGATCGAGCAATCCGGTTGGTGCGCCGACGTATTCGTTCTCGGCCCGTTGCGCGATCCGGGCCTGCTCGACGCGATCGAGCTCGACCCCGGCCGCGGCGAGCAGGGCGCCGAGCACCGCGCATTCCAGCGCGGCCGACGACGACAACCCCGAACCGATCTCGACGTCACCGGTAATCGTCATGGCCCCGCCCGGCACCGGGATCCCGGCAGCGCCCAGTGCCCACACCACCCCGGCGACATACGCAGCCCATCCCGTCACGCCTGCCGGCACGGTATCCACACCGATCCGCGCGGTACCGAATGCGCTCGACACCGCGAGCACACCTGAGGAATCCGGCGCGAAGTCGGCAAAAGTCCGCTGCGGCAGGGCTATCGGCAGGGCGAACCCCGAGTTGTAGTCGGTGTGCTCGCCGATCAGGTTGATCCGGCCCGGGGCGGAGTATCCGACCGTCATAGCCGAACCCTAGTGCCTCAGGCGTGCCGGCCCCATCGGCGGCGTAGCATCGAATTGTCATGCGCATCGCCATCAGTGGAGCCGGGGTCGCCGGGGCGGCACTCGCGCACTGGCTGCATCGCACCGGCCACGCTCCCACACTGATCGAGCGGGCTCCGGCGTTTCGAACCGGCGGCTACATGATCGACTTCTGGGGCATCGGCTACCGGGTCGCCCGGCAGATGGGCATCGAGCCGGCCATCCGCGACGCCGGCTACGACGTCCAGTCGGTGCGCACGTTGGGACCTGACGGCGCGACCCAGGCCGAACTCCGGGTCGACGTGTTCCGGCGCATGATCGGCAACGATTTCACCAGCCTGCCGCGTGGTGACCTGGCGGCAGCGATCTACCGCACCGTCGAGGGCGAGGTGCCGACCGTGTTCAGCGACAGCATCACCGGCATCGACCAGCGTCCCGACGGGGTGCGGGTGACGTTCGAGAACGGTCCGGCCACCGACTTCGACCTTGTCGTCGGCGCCGATGGCCTGCACTCCAACGTGCGTGGCCTGGTGTTCGGTCCCGAGGAGCGCTTCGAGCACTACCTGGGCTGCAAGGTCGCCGCCTGCGTTGTCGACGGCTACCGGGGCATGACCAATGCAGAGGCGTACCTCACCTACAGCATTCCGGGCCGGCAGGTCGGGCAGTTCACGTTGCGCGGCGGTCGCACCATGTTCCTGTTCGTGTTCCGCGACGACCACGGCGACCACGGCATGACGCCAAAAGAGCAGTTACACAATCAGTTCGACAACGCCGGCTGGGAATGCCACGAGATCCTGGCCGCGGTGGACGACGTCGAGGACCTGTTCTTCGACGTGGTCAGCCAGATCCGCATGGACCGCTGGTCCGACGACCGGGTGCTGTTGATCGGTGACGCTGCGGGCTGCATCTCGCTGCTGGGCGGTGAGGGCACGGGATTGGCGATCACCGAGGCCTACGCGCTGGCCGGGGAACTCGCCCGCGCCGGCGGCGACCACCGCCGGGCCTTCGCGAGCTACGAGTCGCTGCTGCGCCCGTTCATCGAGGGCAAGCAGGTCGGCGCCGAACGGATGCTCGGCTTCTTCGCCACCAGAACGCGATTCGGATTGTGGTTCCGCAATATGGCGCTGCGGACGATGAACCTGAGCCGCCCGGTGGCAGGCCTGTTCACCGGCAGTGTGCGCGACGACCTCGACCTGCCCGACTACCGGATCGGCTAGCCGCGCGCCGACTCCACCCTCTGCGCGTTGACCTCGGCCGCGTCCCGCACAGCCCGCACACAGATCCGCGCGCCGCGGCGCGGAACCAAAGTCACGTGCTTGACGCGCTGACGCTCGTCGGCCGCCGTCGTCGTGAAAAGGTCTACCCGTCGCAGGATTTCCCGCAGCACCACCCGTAACTCGACCATCGCGAAGGTCGCCCCCAGACAGCGGCGGTTGCCGCCGCCGAACGGGAACCAGGTGGTGGGGCCGAGTGGCACGCCGAGCATCCGGTCCGGGTCGAACCGGTCGGCATCGGGATACACGTCGTCGCGTTCGTGCACCAGGCCGATGCCCGGCGCCACCATCACCCCGGCCGGCAATCGGTAGCCGGCCAACTCGACCGGCTGCTTGAGCTTCCGGCCCACATCGAACACCACCGGCCGGATCCGCAGCGTCTCCTTGGCCACCGCGTCGAGGTAGTCGTCATCGCCGTCGCGCGCGGCCCGCACCGCCTTGTCCAGCACCGCGGGATGCCGGGTCAACCGTTCCAGCGCCCACGACAGTGCCGTCGCAGTCGTCTCATGGCCGGCAACCAGCAGGGTCATCAGCTGATCGCGCAGTTCCCGATCGGTCATGGTGTGCCCGGCCTCGTCGGCGGACCGCACCAGCATGGCCAGCACATCAGTGCGGGTCGCCACCTCTGGATCAGCCCGCCGGTCCGCGATCTCGGCGAACAACAGCCGGTCGGCCTCCTCGACATTGCGCTGCAGGCCCCGCCACGGGCGCCGTCGCCCCAGGTCCGGCCTGGCCAGCGCCATCGTCTCCCACGCACCGATGCTGAGCAGCCGCGGCATCACCGACCGCAACGCGGCGAGCCGCGCCGGATCTGACGCCCCGATCACGGTTCGCAGGATGACCTCAAGGGTGATCTCGGCCATCTTCGGCGCGGCGGGAAACATCCTGCCGACCGGCCAACCCGCGATGTTCGCGGCGGCGATCTCGGTCATGATCTCGGTCTGGCGGGCCACCGCGTCGCGGTGAAACGGCGGAAGCATCTGGCGCCGGCGCTGATGGTGTTCGTCCTCGTCGATCACCAGCACCGAGCTGCCGCCGAGAAGGGTACTCAGGACCGAATTCGCTTCTCCGGCATGGAAGATCGTCGGATCACCGGCGAACACCGCCTTGATGTCGGCGGGATCCGCCAGGTACACCATGGTGCCCATTGCCGCGACCCGCAGGGTGAACACATCGCCGTAGCGACGTCGACAGGCCGAGACGAACCGCGGCCAGTAGCGCAGCATCAATGCCGCCTGCACCGGAGGGGGCAACGGAGGCCCCGGAGGCAACCCCACCATGACTCCACCCTACGAGCCCTGGCGGCCCGGTGGGGAGAAAGCTCACCCGCGCCAGAGGCCCGGACGCCGGCTGCGTCCGGGCCCCGCCTCCCCCTGGTCTACTTGGCGTGATTGCGCTGGTGGTGGTGATGGGTCGCGGACCCGGGCTGCGGGAAGTTGTGCTGGTGCGGGAAGGCCTGATGCGCGCTGACCGACGGCCCGAAGTTGGCGGTGGAAGCATCCGCGTGAGCGGTGGCGGCGCCCAGCGCGATCAACGCGGGGGCGGCGGCGAGGGTGAAACCGGCGGCGATGCGGCGGGTGATGGTGCTCATGTCGACTCCTTTGTCGGATAAGGCTTTTGGTGTTTTCTCCGGTGTGTTCCGGCGTTGAAACAAGAATGCGCCGCTGCCGCCCGCGGCTGTATCGACCGACCGGCCCATCCACCGGGCGAATCCGGTGTCCCCCGATTGGGGGAACGACGCCGTTTTCTACTCACGGGTCGTGACCGCTCGAAACCACCTCGGTCATCGCGACCCGGGCGTAGAAACGGGCGCGAACGTCCGACGGCACGGGCACGTCACCCGCCGGCCACCAACTTGCCGCCGGACACAGCCCACCTCGGCGTTTAAGATCAGCAAACAGATCCAAGGGGGACGTGATGGACATCGATCTCAAGGCGGCAGGCAGTGTCGCACTGAGCGCGGTCCTGCTGGCCGCCTGCACCCCGACCGTCCCTGACTCCGACGGTCCACACGTCGACGTCCTGGGCAGCATGATGGCCAGCGAATCCGAGATCAACACCGTGATGAACGCCAAGGTCCGGCCCAAAACCGCACTCCGCAGGCCGATGACCAACGCCAACTTCGAGCCACTCTCCCGCCCGGAGTGCATCGTCGTCATCGGCAACGGGATGGAGTGGGTGTACGGCGACAGCGGGTATCGCGAATTCCGTGAAACCCAGCTCGCCGACGACAACGACGACGTGGAGGTGGACCAGGCGATCGCGCGGTTCGACAACCCCCAGGCAGCCGAAGCCATGGTGGCGCGCACCCTCGACATCTGGCGGCGCTGCGGCAACGACACCCTGACCTTCAGCTACGACGGCGGCAGAACACGAGACGCGCGCCGAATGGCGGCCCCGACCGTGCTCGACGGGGTCGACCTCACCCACGACGAACCACTCGACGTCACCGACCGCCGGACCCACCGCGCGATCCTGACCGTCGACGCCTACGTGATCGACCTGCGGATCAGCGGTTACACCGTCACCGACAATCAGACAGTCCAGCTGGCAAAGATCATCGCCGGACGCAACGCGCTCTGAGACGCGAAAACCCTTACCGGCCGACGCCGTTGATCACCGGCCGGGTGATCATGCCTTTCTCGACACCCCACATGGTGGCGATGGTGCGGTATTCACCGGTGCTCATCACGTGCTCCAGCGCCAGCCGCAACGACTCGGCCAAACCGGACCCCCTGGCCACCGGCCAGCCGTACGGTGCGGAGTCGAACACCTCACCGGCCGGCTCCAATACCGGGCCACTGAGCTTGATCGCGAACCCGGTGACCGGTGAATCGGCGGCCATCGCGTCGACCTCGCCGGCGATCAGCGCAGCCGTCACCTCGTCCTGATGGGTGCGCACCACCTTCTCCACCGGCGGCAACCCGGCTGCCACACAGGCATCCGATTTGGCCGGGATCCCCGCGGTGTCCTGAATCGTGCTGTACGCCACGCCCACTCGCAGTCCGCACGGTGAGCCGGGATCGGCCACCGTGCCGGCCCGTCGCGCCCACAGCGTGCCCGCCTCGAAATAGGTGACGAAGTCGGCCAGCTGCTCGCGTTCGGCGGTGTCGGTGATCGAGGACATCCCGACGTTGAAGTTGCCGTCGGCCACCGAGGGCAAGATGCCCTCGAACCCGGTCTCGCGGAAGTCGGGCACCAGCCCCATGGTGCGGGTCACGGCTTTCATCAGATCGATGTCGAACCCGACGATCTCGCCACTGGAATTCCTGAACTCGTTGGGCGCGTAGGGCACATTCACCCCGATCACCAGTCGCCCGGAGTCGCGGATCTCGGACGGCACGGTCTTCGCGATCTCCTCCACCGCACCCGTCGGCGCCTGCACCGGACCCGAGCCCGCCGAACCGACGGCATTGGCGACACGGTCTGAACCATCGCCGCGCAGCTGCCACACTCCCACCGCGCCCAGTGCCGCCACGAGCACGGTTGCGCCCACGATCGCGGCCACCTTCTTCGGCACCCGCGCCCTGGTCTGAACGCGTCGCGCCGAATGACGCCCCGAACGTCCGCTGCTGCGCACCGGGACCGCCAAGGCAGCCCGCGCCGCCGCGGCGAGCGCACCGGCACTCTGATACCGCTTGGACGGCTTCTTGGCCATGCCCTTGGCGATCACCTCGTCGAAGGGCGCCAGCCGTGGGTCCTTGTCGGAGGCCCGCGGCGCCGGAGACACCATGTGCCCGGCGATCTGCTGCTCGAGGCTGTCGGACGGATACGGCCGTTCCCCGGTGAGGCATTCGTAGAGCACGCACGCCAAGGCGTAGATGTCGGACCGCGGATCCACCTTGCCGGCGTCGAACCGCTCTGGCGCCATGTAGGCCAACGTGCCCAGCGTGCTGCCCGCGGTCGTCATACCCGTATCTCCCGCGGTGCGGGCCAGGCCGAAATCGATCAGGTACACGAAGTCGTTGTCGGCGATCAGGATGTTCGACGGTTTGACGTCGCGGTGGATCAACCCAGCCGCGTGCGCCCCGTCGAGCGCCTCGGCCACCTGCTCGATCATGCCGACCACGAACGCCGGGTCCAACGGCCTGCCGGTCTTGGTGAGCATGGCGCCGAGATTGCGTCCCTCGATCAGCCGCATGTCCAGATAGAGGCGACCGTCGATCTCGCCGTAGCCGTGAATGGGCACCACATGCGGGTTGCTCACGCCTGCCGCAGCGTGCGACTCCCGGCGGAACCGCTCCTGGAAGGTGGCGTCCTGCGCCAGGTGCTCCGGCAGCACCTTGAGCGCGACAATGCGATCGGTGTCGGAATCGTAGGCCTGGTAAACCTCACCCATCCCGCCCCGACCGATCAGCTTCTGCAGCTGATAGTGCCCGAATGGGGTCGAATCCACCGTTCAACTCCTCCGGAGCGGCCAATTCGGCGTCGGCATGTCGCTCGAAGTTACATCACGTTTGCCGCATCCGTTGGTCCAGATCACATCGGGCCGGCAAAAATTGTCGTCCGCGGTGACAAATGTGACCGATGTGAATTCGTAACGGTCCAGATCGCCACCAATTGCCGATATCGGGGTCCCATCCCGCTACTTTGGTCGCGGGCTTTGGTAGCGAGTCTTGGTAACGGGCCGGAAAGGAGGAACATGCGCGTTGACGGACGGGAGATCACCGTCACCGGCAGCCTCCTGCAACCACCGACCCGACGCACCAACGACATCCTGCGCCTGACGCTGGCCGCGATCTTCCTGGCCACCGTCATCACCAGTTCGCTGATCACCCGCTATGAGTGGGTGTCACTGGAACGCTCGATCTCCGAGATCGTCGGCGTACTGACCCCGACCCAGTCCAACCTGGTGTACCTGGCCTACGGCATCGCGATCCTGGCCCTGCCGTTCGTGATCCTGGTCAGCCTGGTGCTGGCGCGACAATGGAAACTGTTGGGCGCCTACGCGGCAGCCGCGTTGATCACGATGCTGTCGCTGTCGATCACTGCCGGCGGCATCGCCGCGCCGAAGTGGCATTTCGATCTGTCGGACCGGCTCAGTTCTCAGCTCTCGCAGTTCCTCGACGACCCGCGCTGGATCGGCATGCTCGCCGCGGTACTCACGGTCTCCGGCCCCTGGCTGTCACGTCGGCTGCGCCGCTGGTGGTGGACGCTGCTGCTGGCGTTCGTGCCGATTCACCTGGTGGTCAGCGCCGTGGTGCCGGCCCGCTCCCTGCTGGGCCTGACCGCGGGCTGGTTCGTCGGCGCCCTGGTGGTGTGGCTCGTCGGCACCCCCGCCCTGGAAGTCCCGCTCGACGGCGCCGTGCGCTCGCTGGCCCGACGCGGGTTCGTCGTCACGGCGTTCACCGTGGAGCGCCCGGCAGGCGCCGGCCCGCTGACGCTGACCGCGCAGTCACCGGATCCCGACTCCAGCGCCGTCGTCGAGCTCTACGGCCCCAACCAACAGAGCGGCGGCGCGGTGCGGCAGGTGTGGCGCAAACTGCGGCTGCGCTCCAATGAGACCGCGCCCCTGCAGACCTCGATGCGCCGCGCCGTCGAACATCGGGCCTTGATGGCCATCGCGATCGGCGACCTCGGCCTGGCGAGTACCTCGACCATGTCGGTGGCGGCGCTGGACCGCGGCTGGACCCTGTACGCGCACAATCGCAAACGCGGCATCCCGCTCGACCAGAGCACCGGCGAAACCTCCGTCGGGCGGGTGTGGAACGCGCTGCGCACCCTGCACGACCACCAGATCTCCCACGGCGACCTGCGCAGCAAGGAGATCACCGTCGACGACGGCGCCGTATTGTTCGCCGGGTTCGGCAACGCCGAATATGGCGCCACCGACGCCCAGTTGCAGTCCGACATCGCCCAGCTGCTCGTCACCACCGCGGCGCTCTACGATCCGCAGTCCGCGGTCACCGCGGCCATCGAGGCATTCGGGCGGGAGACCGTGCTCACCGCGTCACGCCGGCTGACCAAGTCCGCGGTCCCGTCCCGGGTGCGTGACGCCGTGCCCGACGCCAAAGCCGTGATGACCGCCGCGCGCGACGAGGTGAAACGCCAGACCGGCGCCGACCAGATCCAGGCCGAGACCATCACCCGGTTCACCCGCACCCAGGTGATCCAGCTGGTGCTGCTGGTGGCCCTGGTGTACGTGGCCTATCCGTTCATCAGCACCGTGCCGACGTTCTTCTCCGAGCTGCGCACCGTCGACTGGTCGTGGGCACTGCTCGGGTTGACGGTCTCGGCGCTGACGTACGTGGGTGCGGCGGCCGCGCTGTGGGCGTGTGCCGACGGGCTGGTGAGTTTCCGCAATCTCTCGATCATGCAGGTGGCCAACACGTTTGCCGCCACCACCACGCCCGCAGGCGTCGGCGGCCTGGCCTTGAGCACCCGGTTTTTGCAGAAGGGTGGGCTGAGCACCGCGCGCGCCACCGCGGCAGTGGCGTTGCAACAGTCGGTACAGGTGATCGTGCACGTGATCCTGCTGATCCTGTTCAGCACCCTGGCCGGAGCGTCGGCCGACCTGTCGCACTTCGTGCCCAGCGCCACCATCCTGTACCTGATCGCCGGGCTCGCCCTCGGGCTCGTCGGGGCGTTTTTGGCCGTACCCAAACTACGGCGCTGGCTGTCGTCGTCGTTGCGACCCAAACTCGAAGAGGTCGGCGACGACCTGGTCAAACTGGCCCGCGAACCGCAGCGGCTGGCGCTGATCGTGTTGGGCGCCGCCGGAACCACCCTCGGTGCGGCCCTGGCACTGTGGGCCAGCGTCGAGGCGTTCGGCGGAACCACCTCGTTCATCACCGTCACGGTCGTCACCATGGTCGGCGGCACGCTGGCCTCCGCCGCACCCACCCCCGGCGGCGTGGGCGCGGTCGAAGCCGCCCTGATCGGTGGTCTGGCCGCGTTCGGTGTGCCGGCCGCGATCGGCGTCCCCGCGGTACTGCTCTACCGGGTGCTGACCTGCTGGCTGCCGGTGTTCATCGGCTGGCCGGTGATGCGCTGGCTGACCAAGAACGAGATGATCTGAGTTTCGGGCTGCGCGACGGCGTGTCTGTCGGGCGTGTCGCGGCCGGCGGGCGGGTACCGACTTGCCCGCCTATGAGCGACTTTTCAGCGACAGTCGCCACATGCATATCGTGAGCATCGTTGGCCACAGGCCGGGTGTGCACTTGAGTCACTTTGGTGTGTAATAGCCTCGTAGGAAACAAAATTCGGGGTGTCCAGCTGTCAGCGACAGTGTCGCTGACAGCTGGACACAGGGCCGATGAGCCGCGGATGAGTCATTGGTGGTCGACAGGCCGGGCCTCCGCCAACCAACCGGCAACCGAAGTACTCATGGTTCTGGTGGTACCCGCCACGGCCTTGACCGATTTCACCGGAATCGGAGACGAACCCGAGGGCTCGACCGGCGTGACGTCCTTGTCTTCGCACCTTCCATCCCGCCGCGTACGGCCACCGCCGATGGAAGCTCGCGACCTGGGCATTTCCGATACCGGACCCGAGCGCACGCGAGGCTCCGACGAAGAATTCCGAAGAATCCGTGCCTCCCGCAATCCCGATCAGGTGCCATGATGATGAGTCATGGACAGCGACGATCTCACCGAGCTGATCCGCCACGCCGACTCCGCACTGAGCGGTGTCGGCAAACTCCGTGCCGACGTCGCCGAGCGGATTCGCGCGAGCACCGACGAGGTGGTGACGCACACCCTGCAGTCGGCGCCGGTGCAACAGCTGCGTCCGTATCTGCCGCGCGGCGCCCGGCTGGGCGGTCTGACCAACTCCGATTACCGCACCGTCGCCGACCTTCACACCGTGCCGGCCCGGCTGCTGACCCAGGTTCCCGGTGTCGACATCGAGGCCGCACAGGCAGCGCAGGCCGCGGCACAGGCCATGGCCGACCACGTCCGTACCACCACGCGACCGAGGCTGCGCCCCGGGGAAGACACCAAGCTACTGTCCTCGCTGCTGACCCTCGTCGCCGCCGATGTGCCCGTCAAACAGCTGCGCCGGCTGATGCCGCGGCTACGCAGCCCCACCCCCTCAGATCAATTGCGGGAGTCGGTGCGCGTGCTGCTGGACCGCATCGACGAGGCCCACCATCACGACGGCGACGTGTGGGCACACTACCGCGCCGATCCACGCCCCATCGACCAGCTGCTCGCCGAATTCGCGTCCGGTACAACCGATGTGGACGCCGCGCAGGGCTTCGTGAACACCGAGGTGGTCACGCTGGTCGAGCGGACCGCATTGAACCGTACCCTGCTGCGTACCGAACTGCGCGGGTACCAGGAGTTCGGCGCCCGCTACGCGCTCGCCCGCGAGCGGGTGCTGCTGTGTGACGACCTCGGGCTCGGCAAAACCCTGCAGGCACTGGCGGTCGCGGCACACCTGACCGCAACCGCACAGCTACGCCACACCCTGGTGGTGTGCCAGCCCAACACCGGAATCCATTGGGCCACAGAGACAGCCAAGCACACCGCACTGCGGACGATCGAAATTCGCGGCAGCGAACGCGATACGCGGCTTGAGAACTGGAAGGCCACCGGCGGCGTGGCCATCGTCTCCTACGACACCCTGCAGCGCATCAAGCTGCCCGAACGTCCCGGCCTGGTCATCGTCGACGAGGCACACCTGCTGCGTGACCCGAAATCCGACCGGGCCCGCGCGGTCCGCAACGTACTGAGCGCCGACAACCGCGTGCTGTTCCTGTCCGGCGTGCCAATGCACCAGCGGATCGGCGGTTTTCGTCATCTCGCCGACTTCCTGCAGCCCGATGTGGCGGGAAAGGTGGCGCCCAATGCGGGCGAACGCGGATCGATCGCCTTCCGCCGCGCAGTGGACCGGGTATACCTACGACGGGACTACCGCGACGTGGTCGACGAACTGCCGGCGCGGATCTCCACCGAGGAATGGGTGCGGCCCAGCCGCGCCGATCGCGAGCGCTACCGACAGGCCGTCTCGAGCGGAAACTTCAGCGCGATCCGGCAGGGTGCCTGGCCGTCCGGCTCACCGACACCGGCTGCCAAGCTGGACCGGCTCATCGAACTGACCAACGAGGCCCACATCAACGGCGCCAGGGTGGTGGTGTTCTCACACTTTCCAGCGGTACTGGATGTCATTCGGAAAGCATTGCCGGGCAATATCTTCGGCCCGGCAGACGCATCGGTACCCGATCGGCAGGCCGTCGTCGACGCGTTCGCGACCGACCGCGGTCCAGCCACCCTGTTGGCCGATATCGGTGTCGGCGCCCTGGACCTGCGCCGGCTGAATGCCCCGGTGGTCTTCATCATCGCCGAACCCCAGTGGCAGCCACGCGCGGAGCGACGGATCGTCGGGCGCACCCAACGGCTCAGCGAACTGCACACCGTGCGGGTGTACCGGCTGTTGGCCAGGGCCACCGTCGACGAGCCGATCCGTCGCCTGGCACAACACCCCGACCAGGCTCCCCCACATCAGGATGAGGTGGTGCGGGCCGAGCAGGCCCGGCTGGCCAGGGCCGGGCTGACGGCCAAATTCAGTGGAAGCGGTTGATGATCGGGATGCGCTCGATGATCCGATCCCGCAGCCGCGGCTGAGGGTAGGTCACCGGCGGGGGAACATACGGCGGCGGCGTGTACACCGGCGCCGGTGCGGGCGGAACGTAGGCGGGCGCAGGTTCGGGTGCCGGTGCCGGCGGAGCCGCCGGAGCCGGCGGGACCTGAGCGGGCGGCTGCTGGGCCGGCGGATCGGCCGCCTCGACCGCCTGAGCCGGTGGCGGCGCCGCCGGGGCCGGTGGAGGAGCGGCCGGGGCCGGCTTGACGGCGGGCTTGCCGGCCGGCCTGTCTGCCGGTTTCTGCACCGGCTTCGGCGCCGGGCCGGCTTCGGGCGCCGATTCTTGAATGGAGGCGACCTGTGCCGTTTCGGACACCGCTCCCGGATGCAGGTGCAGGCCGATCGCGGCCGAGGTCGCCACGACGAGCGTCACCAACGCGCCGCCGACCACCGAAGACAACGCGCCGACCTTGGTCCAGTGCACCCGCTTGGCCGGTGTGTCAACGGTATTCACCGCGAGCGCCGCCGCCAGCCCGGCACCGCGCGCGAACGCCAGGTCGGATTCGGCCGCGGTGATCACCGAGGCCGGGATGGACTCGGCCAGCTCGGTCACGATCGGACCGTGGGCGTCGGAGCCCAGAATGAACATCGCGCTGATCGGACGGCCGGTGAGCGACAGCAATCCGGTGATGTCGGCGACGACGGTCTCGGACCGCTCGATACGGTCGGCGCTGACGTCGTCAGGGGTCACGATCGCCACGACGGCGGCATCGGGTTCGACGATGCACACCGCGATGTCGTCGTGCTCGGTGATCTCGGCGATACCACTGGCCAGCATGCCGGCCGCCTCGATCTCCGAGACCGCGAAGACGTTTCCGTAGCCGCGGTTGTCGAGGGACTGCATGATGCGGCCGGCCAACGGCGCCGCATCATTGGTCCACGTCACGCCGACGGCGTGGATTCGGTGTCCGGCGTCGAGCTCGGTGTCGTCCACCAAGCCCCGCAGCAGCCCGTCGGGGTCGTACTCGGCAGCATCCTCGAACGAGATTGCGCCGCGATCGAACGGGTGCCCCTCGCCCGTCGTTCCTTCGACGAGCACCCAGCGAACGGCCCTCGAAGTCATCGCGAGGCCGAGCACGAGATCCATAACCGATCCCCCGATCTGCCTAGTCAGTCGTTGATCAGGTTACCGGTGTGACCGCGCTTACACGTGGGGGCGGCGATCTCCGCGCAAACTCTTACGCCTGCCATAGCCGCCGCACTCATCGGGCGCACCCCATAAGCTCGCTGCATATGAGGTACCTCGCGGCCGTCCTGGCCACCACGTCCGTGCTCGCCGGGTGCGCCGTCGCGGGCCGGCCGACCATGGCCCCGGCAACCGACGAATGGCGCCACGCCATCACCGAAGCGGTCGCCGGACTCGGCACGCAGATGGGGCCGATCGCCAATGCGATGGTGACCTCGAATCACCAGACCGACTTCGGCGCGCTGCACAGCGCCTGCAATGACCTGCGCAACTACGTCGACTCCGTCCGGAACAAGGTCCTTCCCGGGCCCGACACCGAGGTCAACGACTCCCTCGGGCAGGGCCTCGACGGCTACCGCAGCATGGCCGATCAGTGCGTGGTGTTGACCCCGGAAAACAGCGAGGCCCGGCTGGGCAAGATGAGCGCCACCATGGACGAGGCCCATCTACACATCATGGATGCGCTCAAGCTCCTCGAGGTCAAGATGCCGAAGCGCTGACGCCCGCGGGCGAGACCCGAGACGTGATGGAGACCTCAGCCAGTTAATTAGGTTTTCGTAGCGATTGTGTTCAAGAATTGTTTACCGTGTCGTTACAGTTCGTCCTGCTGTGCATTGTCGTTTTCACCGCCTTGATGTTCGATTTCACCAACGGCTTTCACGACACCGGCAACGCGATGGCGACTTCGATCGCCAGCGGAGCACTCAAACCACGCACCGCGGTGGCGCTGTCGGCACTGCTGAACCTCGTCGGCGCATTTCTGTCCACCGCCGTGGCCGCGACGATTGCCAAGGGCCTCGTCGATGCCGATCTGGTCACCCTGGAACTGGTGTTCGCCGGGCTCGTCGGCAGCATCGTGTGGAACCTGCTCACCTGGCTGATGGGTATCCCGTCCAGCTCGTCACATGCTCTGATCGGCGGCATCGTCGGCGCGATGATCGCCGCCGTCGGAGGCCACGGCGTGATCTGGCACGGAGTCGTCTCGACCGTCATCGTGCCCGCGGTGTTGTCACCGCTGATCGCCGGTGTGGTGGCCTGCATCGCCAGCTGGCTGGTGTACCGGTTGATCCGGGGCCTGCCACACGACCGCACGATCGCCGCCTTCCGTTACGGACAGATCGGCTCGGCATCCCTGATCTCACTGGCGCACGGCACGAATGACGCGCAGAAAACAATGGGCATCATCTTTCTGGCCCTGATTTCCTACGGCGCCGTGGACGAGTCGGCGACCATGCCGCCGTTCTGGGTGATCGCCGCCTGCGCCGTTGCCATCGCCCTGGGCACGCTCTCGGGTGGCTGGCGGGTCATCCGCACGCTGGGCAAGGGACTCGTCGACACCGAGGCGCCCCAGGGCATGGCCGCCGAAGTCTCCTCGGCGGCAACCATTCTGCTGTCCAGCCACTTCGGCTACTCACTGTCCACCACACACGTCGCGACCGGGTCCATCCTCGGCAGCGGCGTGGGCCGTCGCACCGAGGTGCGCTGGGGCGTGGCCCGCAACATGGCCACCGCCTGGCTGATCACCCTGCCCGCCGCGGGCCTCGTCGGCGCCCTCACCTACGTTCTCGTGCACGGCATCGGCGGCTTCGCCGGACCATTGGCCGGGTTCGTCGCCCTGATCGCCTCCGTGGTGCCCATCTGGCTCAAGTCGCGTAAACCGCCGATCGACCACAACAACGTCAACGACGCGTGGCAAGGCAGCCTCACCGCGGTCGAAAGCAAGTAGGGACGGGGCGTCACATGAACAACTGGATCAATCTCGTGGCCGTCGGCAAGATCTTGCTCTTCGGCCTGGCGGTGGGCGCATCGGTACCGACCTTGTTCGCGATCGGCGTGCGCCTGCACATCGCGGGCGGTGCCGCCGATGGCGCCTCAGACGCCGGCCATCGCCGTCTGCTGACGGGCCTCAGCTGGGTGATGTTCACTCTGGTGCTGGTGGTCGTGGTCACCGGCGTGCTGTTCATCGCCAACAACTTCATCGGCCATCACACCGGTGTCTACCTGTTCGGCGACAACGCCCACTGACCGACAGCGCCCACTGACCGACAACGCCGACTCACGCCAGCGGCGCGATGGGCACCGCAGTGGATGTCGTCGGCGACGGCGGGCTTTGAGCGGGGGCCGGCCCGGGAAGGTTTGGCGGCACCGGACCCATGTGCTGTGCCGGTTGGGCAGGCTGGACCCGCGACGGCTGCGACGGCCCGGCGCCTGCCAGCGTGGCCGGCGGAGCGGGCTGTGTCGCCTGGCGCGCCCAGTCGTCCTGAAGCTTGCTCGCCGCAAAGGCCGCGCCCTGGTTCACCAGCCCGGCTTCGGCGTACTGGGTGTGGATGCCGAAGCTTCTGCCTTGCGGATCACACACCAGGTCGTTGTCGACGCAGAGGTCGATCGCCTTGGTCGTGTAACTCGGGCCGACGATCACCGACGGATTGTTGAGCACCCTCATGAATCGCTGCGACGGCTTCCCGAACAATGCCACGGCCGAGACATGGTCAGCTAAATCCGGCGGCATCGGCGCGGGCACGCTGTCCGGTGAAATTCCATCGGGCACAACGCTCGCAGTTACGAAGCCGATCACCGCCGCGCCCTGAGAGAAACCGCCGAGCACCATCTTCGTGTCGGGACAATTGGCAGCGGTGGTCATGATGCGAGCCCGTGCATCAGCGATTCCCTGTACCGCAGTAGGAAAGTCGGTAGTCGCCGGGTAATCGACGGGATAAACCTCGACCGATTTCGGAGCGACGTTGGCGCGCAATGAATCAATGAACGCCGCGCCGGTATCACCGACGCCCGGCGCTTCCATCGTGCCGCGCGCGAATATCACCTCGGCATCCGGACACGGTGCCGCAGTGGCGGTCGGCATCGCCATGTTGCTCAGCACGGAAGCCGCCCCCGCCATGACGGCAACTAAACCGGCACTTCCGAATTTCCCCACGAATTCACTGTGACATAGCGCAGCATTGAGCGCGCCCCGAGTAAGCGGAGGCATAAAGGTCCCTCAATAACCAAAGAGAACTCTTAAGAAAGGAATTCAGAAATGATGGGTCGGGGTCGGGGGGTGTCGTCGCGCCGTGCGCGAAGGCACGGCATTTCACGCAGATGGGCATCGATGTTGCTGACCGGCGGCGTCGTCGCGACATCTGCAGGGGTCACGATCACCACGCCGACGGCCACCTATAGCGCCGATGTTCAACTGACCGGCACGACGATCGGCGTCGGGCCGTCATTCGACGCATTCGGATTGACCGTTCCGATGTTGTTCTACGGAAGCATCATCCCGGAGGGCGAGTCATTCCACACTCTCCCCTACCCGGCACAGATCAACCTCAATTATCCGATCATCTCGGAAATACCGGTATTGTCCGACCTTCCCTATTGGCCGCAGACACTCAAACGGTCCGAGTCCGTCGGCGCCGGCTACCTGCTGCAGGACATCGCCGCAATGCCGGACGGCGAAAAAATCACCATCATCGGCGTATCGCAAGGCAACCAGGTCGCCGAGATCGCACGGGCCGCAATGGCCCGGGACCCGAATTACGTTGCCAACGCCGAGAACTACGAATTCGTCTTCGTCGGCAATCCGTATCAACCCGACGGCGGCATCCTGATCCGGCTGGCGTCGTTGCACACTCTCCCGATACTGGGCGACGTCTTCCCATTCGGCCGCCCGGGGCCATCCGACAGCCCTTTCAAGACAACGTATTACCAGAACCAGTACGACGGCATCGCCGACTTCCCGACATATTTCAACGTGCTTTCCCTGGTGAACTCCTTTGCCGGACAAGCGTTCGGGCATGCCATTCCCGGCTACGCGCTGGAGTACCCCGACGAACCCAACGCCGTCGTCACCCAGGTGGGCAACACCACTTACGTGATGCTGCCGCAATACCTTCCGCTGTTGGCACCGCTACGGATCCCCGCCTCCTTCATCGGCGCGGAGCGCTTCGTCGACGCCATCGACCCGGTGCTGCGGGTGTTCGTCGAGATGGGTTATGACCGCACCGCAGATCCCAGCCACGCCAGGGAATTCAGCTGGGTGCCCCCGGCAGGGAAGCTGCGGGAAGCCCTGAACGAATTGCCCGGGGCGTTCGAGCAGTCGATCGCAATCCTCGGCGGCCAAACATATGTTCCGACCCTGCCCCAGCCCGTGGTCTCGGACACCGAACCAGAAGCTCCGGTCACCGAACGTCCGGTGCATCCGGTGGGCACCTCGCCGTTCGAGCAGGGAATGCGCCACGCGGTCGAAAACGTCGCAGCGGCCTTGTCGGACGCCACCCGGCCGTTCGCCAAAGTGCTGCAGGCCATCGGCGGAAGGACCTCACCTCCGGAGACCGTTGAACCGCCCGCTGCCGATACCGCACCGAAGTCCCGGCCCAGCACGAGGGCGCCGAAGCAATCGGACTCTGCCCGCGGCGATTCGGCCCCGCGATTGAAGGCGGTACCACCGGTGAGGGCCGGGCACCGGGATTCGGTTCGCTCGACCGTTCGTTCATCGATCCGCTCGGCTGTCGGTTCAGCCAAGCAGGATGCGAAGCAAAGCGCCAAGCAGCGCACCAAGCAGGGAGCGAAGTCGGCGCAGAGCAAGCACGACCGGCCCGCGAAGCGCCGCAGCGCCAAGGCCGGCTAAGGCTGGGGCGGGCGCTGCGGACGACGCTGAATCCGCAGCGCCTGCGTCGGCACCTGAAGATCGGTGGTCGGCGGTGCGGCCAGCACCGTCGTCGAATCCTCCTTCAGGCGAACGATTCTCGGGACCGACGCGGCACGGGGTTGCCGAGCGATGGTGGGCGGCGCCGGATCGTCGACGGCGGGCCTGGACGGCACCACCTCCGTCGGCGGCTCGGGCGCCGGTTTGGCCGCGCGGCTTTCGCGTCGCAGCAGGTAGCCGGCGAATGGCCCGGTGAACACCATCACCGCCAGCACGAGCAAGCTCAGCACGCACACGGTGACATCGAAGGTGCTGGTGATCTGCTGGGCCAGGTTGTTGCCGTAGATCGCCGCGGGCGCGGGGCCGGCGTAGCGCGGCGCCAGGGCCACACCGATCGCCACGTTCGCCGCCGTGAAGACGAACAGCACCGCGCTGAACGCCGCGGCGACGGTAGTCGAGGTGATCCCCTTGTCGAGCTGGCGATGCAGCCACCGCGCCACCAATGCGGTGATCAGGTTGAACACCGTCATCGCCACGGTGTCGTACAACGCCCGCGGCAGGTCGAGCGACCACGCGATCAGAAAGTCCACGATGCGCAACGCCGCCGCCGCGAACGCCCAGAAGGCGATGAGCGTCAAGCACTTCTGTGCGGCGCCGCGGTAGGCGCCGATGGTCGGCGGCTTGATCAGAAACACCGCGTACAGCGTCGTCGGCGCGACGATGGCAGCGGCGGCTGCCCAGGCGAGATAACCCTCGTAGCCCACGGCCGCCGTCGAAGTGTTCTGGGCGATGCCGTGAAAGGCATCGATGTCGCGGCCGATCCCGGCAAGCCACACCAGCGCGGCCGCGATCGCGCCCGAAACACCGATGGCCGTGGTGGCCAGCCGCGCCGCTCCGGTGCGCTCGGTCAGCCAGCGTGAGGCGATGACCAAGGCGATCATCGCCTCCGCACCGTAGAGCAGGGTCGTGACGATGACGGCGATATCGTGACCACCGAACTCGACCTGGGTGACGAACAGGTACCGCAGCCGCCAGTAGAGGTTGAAGGCCACCGACAGCGTCGCCAACGCGATCGAGATGAAACCGATCACCCGGGCAATGGTGTACCAGCGGCGAAACTTGTTGTCCTCGACCGTGATCGACGTGATGGGCGGTTGCCCGGCCAGCAGTGCACCGGCAACACCGAGCAGCATGCCCGGCCCCACCCCGGGCGGGACGGCACCGGTTCCGCCGCCGCTCACCGTCTGCGCCACGTGGTAGCCGACAAAGCAGATCACCACGACGAGGTAGGCGGCGCTGAGTGCAAGCCGCACGCGGCTGGTGCGGCGCACGTCGGCGGTCGCGGCCGTCAGCCGGAACGGACCGGCGTGCGGCGCAAGCGCGGCACCGACGGCAAGCAGCGTCACCACCGCCAGCGCGGCGAACGTCGACCCGGCGCTGCCGGGCACTCCGAGGCCGAATTCCAGGTTCCACGGCAGCAACATCGCCGCCACCAGCAACGCCACGGCGAGCCCGTCCCGCACCCGGTTGGTCCGGGTCGGCAGGTAACCGACCCGCGGGGGACGCTCCACGACTCGCGCGGCCATCGTCGCCACCTCGACTGTGGCGGACGCGTCGTAACGCTCGTCGCTCACGTACCGATTCCTCTCTATGAGTGACAACGCAGCGGGACTCAACCAGCGTGCTCACTTTTGCTCCGACGCACAAGCAGCGCTGGCAGCCGCATCGCTCGCCCCCCAGGGCCCGTCGCTGGCGTGCGGTAGCTTGGATTTGTCCGTCGGGGCTCGTACAACACCCATAAAGCAAGGAGTGGAACCGTGGACGTAGTCCTCGGGGTGGCGGTCACCGGGCGTGTGGCGCGCTTGGCCATGATCGGTTCGCCCGCGAGTGGCGGCCAGGTTCTGGATCAGTACGCGCTCGATCTGCCCGATGACCTGGTGGCCGAGATGTCGGAACTGGCCGAAACCATCATCGGCACCTACCGCGCCGTGACCGAGTCCGGCAACCAGGTGGCCGCGACCCGGCTGTGCGTGCCCGACGAATCGGCCGCCGACACGTTGCGCCAGACCGTGCTGCACGCCGGTGTGCCGAACGTCGAGGTGGTGACCGAAGCCGAGGCCGCCGCGGCTCTGGCCCGCAGCGTGGGTGCCGACGCCGCATTGCTGCTCGCCGATGACGACACCGTGTCGCTGACGACGATCGGGGACCGGACAGCGACACCTGCCCCGGCATTGACGACACTGGCCACCATGCCGATCGGCACCGCCGGCCCGGCCGCCGCGTGCGCGGCGGTGTTGCAGCGGCTGCCCGCCGACGAAGCGCCGACCCGCGTGCTGTTGGTCGGGCAACGCCTCGATCTCGATTCCGTTGCCGCAGAACTCAGTTCGACCGCTCCGGTGGAGGTGGCCGCGGATGCCGGCTACGCGATAGCCCGCGGCGCAGCCCAATTGGTCGGCGATGTCGCACCGGCGAGTGCGTCCACTCAGATGGCGCCTGTCGTCGATGCGCCACAGGCCCCGACGCAGATGGCGCCGCTTTCAGAGGCCACACAAATGGCGCCCGCGGCGGCCGATGCGACGCAAATGGCCCCCGCCGCAGGCGACCCGACCCAGATGGCACCGGCCGGTGCGGACGCCGCCGTCGGACCGGATCTGGCGTACTCGCAGGAGCCCGAGGACCAGCCCTGGGCCGACGAGATGCCGATGGACGCGGTCAACGAGTTCGTGCCCGAGCAGGAAGACGACCCGGAATACACGACCGTCATCGCACCGCCTCCGCCGCGGATGCTGCTGATGGGCAGCGCCTTGGCGTTCGTGGTGGTCAGCTTCGCAACCCTGGCCACCGCTGTCGCGATCAACGTCCGGCCGACGGCCGATGTGCGCGCGCAACCGGCCCCCACCCAGCAGGCACAGACGGTGCCCGGCAATTACCTGCCGCCGGTGCCGCACGAGCCGGATCCGGTGGCGCTGCCGGTGTCTGTGCTGACCCCGCCGCCCGCGGCTCCGGCCGCACCGAAGGTGCGCTCCGGCACCGGCAACCAACCGGTCCAAGCGCCTCCGCCGGCGCCACCTGCCGCACCACCTGCGGTGCCCGCTCCCCCGCCGGTCGAGGTGTCGCCCGTGCCGGTACCGCTACCGCCGGTCGTGTGGCCGACACTGCCGTCACCGTGGGTGCCGACGACCCCGCCGACCACGACGACGAAACCTCCGACAACCACGACGGCGCCACCGACCACGACCACGACGCAGCCGCCCACCACGACGACGCAGCCGCCGACGACAACCACAGCGCCGCCGACGACAACCACAGCGCCGCCGACGACAACGACCGCGCCGCCGACCACCACCGCCCCACCCACGACGACGGCCCCACCCACGACGACGGTGCCGCCGACCCACACGTCCACCGAAGCGTCCGCACCGACAACCGAAGCGCCGGCCCACACGGCACCGGTGGAACAGCCCGCGACCCAGGCCCCGGTGACGACGGTGGCACCGCAGTACCCGTCGGGCGGCGGTTCGTCGTCGGGCGGCGGTTCGTCGTCGAGTGACGGTGAGTCCTCCGGAGGCGGGCTCTTCGGCGGCGGGAGCGGCAGCGGCTCCGGTGGTTCGCCGGTGACGACGATGCCCGCCAGCCCGTAACCGACTGCGCCGCCGGCGGACCTACGTCACCAGCGTCGGCATGAATCTTCGCCCCACCCACTTGGCCGTCTCGACGGTCAGGAAGATCACGATCGACAACGCGATCGCGACCGACCACCCGCGGAAGGTGATGGGCGCCGAGTGGAACCAGGTGTGCATGAACGGCGCGTAAGTGAACAGCAGCTGCAGAGCGATCATGGCTCCGGCCATCCGCCACACCCACCGATTGCCCCGGAACACCTGAGGCCGCAAGCTCGACGAGGTGACGAACCGGCAGTTCAGCAGATAGGCCAGCTGCCCCAAGGCCAGCATGTTCACCGCGGCGGTCTGGGCCACCGCCAGCGGATACCCACCGGCGCGGGCCACGAAGAACTCCGCCAGGGTGGCGCCGGCCACCAGGATCGACACCAGGGAGATCATCGCGACGTCGGCCCGGTTCACCAACGCTTGCTTGGGGGTGCGCGGCGGTCGCTGCATGAGACCGTCCTCGGCCTTCTCGAACACCAGCGCCAGCGACAGGGTGACGGAGGTGACCATGTTGACCCACAGGATCTGCACCGGCTGCAGTGGGAGTGCGAACCCGGCCAGGATCGCGACGAGGATGATCAGTGACTGCGCGCCGTTGGTGGGCAGCATGAACAGCACGGATTTCCGGATGTTGTCGTAGATCCGCCGGCCTTCTTCGACCGCCCGCTCGATGGTCGCGAAGTTGTCGTCGGCCAGGATGATTCCGGCCGCTTCCTTGGTCGCCTCGGTGCCTTTGATCCCCATCGCGACACCGATGTCGGCGCGGGTCAGTGCCGGTGCGTCGTTGACGCCGTCACCGGTCATCGCGACCACCTTGCCCTGGGCTTGCAGGGCACTGACGATGCGCAGCTTGTGTTCCGGGCTCGTGCGGGCGTAGACGTGGACTTCGTCGGCCACCTGCCGCAGCCGGGTCTGGCTCATCTCCTCCAAGTCGGCACCGCTGAGCACCCGCGGCGGATCGTCGGCTTTGATGATCCCCATCTCGCGCGCGATGGCCTGCGCAGTTCCGGCGTGGTCACCGGTGATCATGGTGACCTGGATCCCGGCTGCGTGACAGGTCGCGATGGCGGTGACGGCTTCGGGCCGCGGCGGATCGACGATGCCGACGACGCCGAGAAATTCCAGTCCGTTCTCGACGTCACCGATGTCGACGGTGTCCGAACCGGCCGGCCGCCTGGCCGCGGCCAGCACCCGCAGGCCCCGCGCACTGAGTTCATCGATGCGTGCCTCCCACGCGGCGCGGTCGAGCGGCTCTGCGGCGGAGCCGCCGGCCTGGGTGGCCGACCGGTCCAGCAGCCGGTCCGGTGCACCTTTGACGTAGAGGTAGCGCTCACCGCCGGGGGTGTCGTTGAGCGTCACCATGAACTTGTTGGCCGACTCGAACGGCACCACGCCCAGGCGTGGCCAGTCCGCATCGTCGATCCGTGCCTTCAGGGTCAGTGTGCGCAGCGCACCCTCGGTCGGCTCGCCCACCACCCGCCACTGACCGTCGGCCTCGTTCAGGCGTGCGTCGTTGCACACGGCCATCGTCGTCAACAACGCTGCCAGGTCGGGATAGTCGGCCACCGTGATCGGGGCCCCGTCGCGTTCGAGGGCACCCTCGGGCCGGTATCCGGTGCCGGTGACGTCGAACAGGTGACGCGCGGTGGCGACGGTTCGGGCCGTCATCTCGTTCTGTGTGAGTGTGCCCGTCTTGTCCGAGCAGATGACATTGACCGCGCCGAGTGCCTCGACGGCGGGAAGCTTGCGGGTGATCGCCCGCCTGCGGGCCATCTGCTGTACCCCGAGTGCCAAGGTGATGGTGACGACTGCGGGCAACCCCTCCGGTATCGCGGCTACAGCGAAACCTATTGCAGCCGTGATCAATTCATCCACCGTGAATTGGTGCACCAATTTGCCGACCACCAGCATCACCGCGGCCGCGCCCAGGATGCCCACCGACAGCTGGCGACCGAAACGCGCCAGCTTGCGAGTCAGCGGGGTTTCGATGGATTCCACGTCGGCGATCAGCGACTGGATCCGGCCGATCTCGGTGCTGGTGCCGGTGGCGGTCACCACGCCGGTGCCCGAACCGGCCGCCACGATAGTGCCCGAATACACCATCGACATCCGATCGCCCAGACCGGCATCCGGGCCAACCTGAAGCACGTCCTTCTTGGCGGGCAGCGACTCACCGGTCAGCGCCGACTCCTCCACCCGCAGGTTCGCGACGGTCAGCAGGCGCATGTCGGCCGGGATGCGGTCCCCCGACGCGATGCGCACGATGTCGCCGGGAACCAGGGTCTGTGCGTCTACCTGTTGCCAGTGACCGTCACGACGGACCTGCGCGGTCACCGACAACATGCTCCGGATGCTGTCCAGCGCGCGCTGGGCCCGGCCTTCCTGGATCAAGCCGACCACGGCGTTGACGATCGCAACGGACACGATCACCGCACAATCGATCCAGTCGTTGAGGATGGCCTTGAGTACACCCGCGGCGATCAGGATGTAGATCAGCACATTGTTGAACTGCGCGAAGAACCGGAGAATCGCAGGCCGCGGACGCTTTTCGGGGAGTTTGTTCGGACCGTGGGCGGCCAGCCGCTCGCGCGCGCTGTCACCATCCAGCCCGTCGCCCGAACTGCCCAGAACCTCAAGCACTTCGGCGGCGCTGCGGGAATGCGCGAGCGCACCGACCAACGCATCTTCTGCCGGGGCGGCCGTTTCCGCCATATTCGGATAGTGCCCGGCGCGGCGACACCGCGCAATCGGTAGTTCGCTTTCCGGACCGCCGACAGCCGATACCTTGGAAGCGACCGTCCGTTGCCGAAAGGAACGCCGCAGTGGCCAAGAAACGCTGGAAAGACCTGTCCCCCAAAGCCAAGACGGCCGTCATCGCAGCGGCCGCCGCGGACGCCGGACTGCGGGCCTGGGCGTTGCGCGATCTCGCCGGCCGCGAGCCGAGCCGGATCAACGGACCGAAATGGTTGTGGGGCAGCGCGCTCGGACTGCTGAGCACCTCAGGCGTGCTGCCCGTGGCGTACCTGCTTGTCGGACGTAGGTCCTGACCGGCGGTCAGGACCTACGTGCCCTTGACGTTCATCACCTGACGGAGCTCATGCTCGACCTCGATCAGGCCGGCCGCGTCAGCCATCACGACGTCGATGTCCTTGTACGCGTCGGGAATCTCGTCCACCCACTCCGTTACTCGATGCCGTGCATCCGCCGCGCGAGGTCCTCGGCGGTGAAACGACAGCGTGCTTCGTTGCGGGAGAACCGGCGTCCGGCGCCGTGCGGGGCTGAGCACAGCCCGGCCGGGTTGCCCTTGCCCCGCACTACATACGACCGCGTTTGGCCCGATCGTGCCGGTCGACCGACCCACAGTGGGGCACAGCAATTTGTCAGATTTGACGAGAAACGGTACCCCCGCGCCAGAATAGAGTTCGAGAAGCGAAGACGAGTCGGGACCGGGGGGTCCGATGAAACTTGGATGGTACGTGTTCATGCACCGGCCTGATGGTGGCGTGATGCCGATCGCTGGATTCTGGCGCAAACGCGCCGCATTGCGGTGGATCGAGGAACACGCAGAAGGCGACCAGCACCTTGAGGTCCATCGGTTCGGTTGGTGGTCGGCTGATGCCGCCGGCCGACGAACCGCAGCAGACCCCACGAGCGGCTACCCGCGATCCGACAACCGCCGCTGAGACGCCAACCTGTCGGCATCGAGCCCACGAAACCAAACAGGCCCCCTCGAAAGGGGGCCTGACTTGGGTGGCAGGTACAGGATTCGAACCTGTGTAGGCGTAAGCCGACGGATTTACAGTCCGCTCCCATTGGCCGCTCGGGCAACCTGCCTGGGTGGTGCGCCGCCCCGTCTCCGGTTTGGTGCGACTAGCAGGGTACAACGAGGATGTACCCAAGTTACAAACCGGCAGGATTTACCGAGGAAAGAGGAGGGGCGTCCAATGGCGGATTCCAGCTTCGACGTGGTCAGCAAGGTCGACCGTCAGGAGGTCGATAACGCGCTCAACCAGGCCGCCAAGGAACTGTCCACCCGGTTCGACTTCCGCGGCACCGACACCAGCATCGCCTGGAAGGGCGAAGAGGTGATCGAACTCACGTCCAGCACCGAGGAGCGCGTCAAGGCCGCGGTCGACGTGTTCAAGGAGAAGTTGGTGCGTCGCGACATCTCGATGAAGGCCTTTGACGCCGGCGAACCGCAGGCCAGCGGCAAGACCTACAAGGTGACCGGCGACATCAAGCAGGGCATCAGCAGCGAGCAGGCCAAGAAGATCACCAAGATCATCCGTGACGAGGGCCCCAAGGGCGTCAAGGCCCAGATCCAGGGCGAGGAGATCCGGGTCAGCAGCAAGAAGCGCGACGACCTGCAGGCCGTCATCGCGCTGCTCAAGGGTTCCGACCTCGACGTGGCGCTGCAGTTCGTCAACTACCGCTGAGTGTGTTGAGTCTGCGGTGAGGGCCGTAGCTTCGGCCAGACCGAGGCCCTTACCGCAGACTCGACGCGGTGTTATTCGGCGCTAGGCAGTGCGAGCCGTCGTCGCCGTGTAACGGCTCGGCCGATGCGCCAGCCCGTAGTGCCCGCGCAGCGTCGTGGCGGTGTAGTCGGTGCGGAACAACCCGCGCCGTTGCAGGATCGGCACCACCTGCTCGACGAAATCTTCCAGGCCGCCCGGCAGATGGGGCGGCATGATGTTGAAGCCGTCGGCGGCGCCCTCGGTGAACCACAGCTCCAGGTCGTCGGCCACTTGCTCGGCCGTGCCGGCGAAGGTCCGGTGCCCGCGGCCACCGCCGAGTTTGGCGATCAGCTGCCGCACGGTCAGCGACTCACTGCCGGCCAGATCCTTCACCAGTTGGTAGCGGCTCTTGTTGCCCTGGATCTGCTCGATGGGCGGCAGTGCGGGCAATGGCGCATCGAGCACATGCGCGGTCAGGTCCACCCCTAGCATCCGCGAGAGCTGACGCAACGAGTACTCGGGCGAGATCAGGTCGGTGAACTGTTGCTCCAGTTCCCGAGCGGCATCCTCGGTGGGGCCGATGAACGGCACGATGCCGGGCAGGATCTTCACCTCGTCGGCGCTGCGCCCGAACTTGACCGCACGGGACTTCACATCGCGGTAGAACGCCATGCCGTCGGCCACCGAGCGCTGTGCCGTGAAGATCGCCTCGGCGTACCGGCCGGCGAAGTCCTTGCCGGACTCTGAGGAACCGGCCTGCACCAGCAGTGGACGGCCTTGCACCGAGCGCGGCGAGTTCAACGGTCCTCGGACGGTGAAGTGCTCGCCGTCATGGTCGATGCGGTGCACCCGGTCGGGGTCGGCGAAGATGCCGGTGTCCACGTCGAAGACCAGCGCGTCGTCTTCCCAGCTGTCCCACAATGCCGTTGCCACATCGACGAATTCGGCGGCCCGCCGGTAACGCCCGGCGTGATCCGGAATGCCGCGGACTCCGAAGTTGGCGGCCTCGTCCTCTCCCGCCGAGGTGACGATGTTCCACCCGGCTCGTCCGCCGCTGATGTGGTCCAACGAGGCGAAGCTGCGGGCCAGCGTGTACGGCTCGACATAGCCGGTGGTGGCGGTGGCGATCAGGCCGACACGCTCGGTCGCCGTCGCCATCGCGGCCAGCAGCGTGATCGGCTCGAAGATCGCCTGCGTGTTGTGCTTCACCCGCGGCCCCACCGCCAGCCCGTCGGCGAAGAACACCGAATCCAGCTTGCCGCGCTCGGCCACTTGGGCCAGGCGTTGGAAGTGCTTGACGTCGGTGAGGTTTCGCACATCGGTACGCGGGTGCCGCCAGGCGGCCTCGTGATGTCCGACGCCCATGAGGAAGGCGTTCAGGTGCATTTGGTGTGCCAATGGTTCCCTTTCCTAGGTGGTGGCCCGCCAGCCCGACAACCGGCCTTCGACGGCGACGACGATGCCGTTGAAGACCACGCCCACCAGCGCGATGGTGACGATGCCGGCGTACATGTCGGGGATCTGGAAGTTGAGTTGTGCCGCGGTGATCAGGTAACCCAATCCAGCTTTGGCACCGACCATCTCAGCGGCGATCAGGACCAGGATCGAGGAAGCCGCGGCCATGCGCAGGCCGGTGAAGATGGTCGGCACGGCCGCGGGCAGAATCACCTTCCGGACCAGCTGGACCGGCGACAGTCCCAGCGAGCGTGCCGATTTGACCAGGAGCGGATCCACGGTGCGCACGCCGGAGACGGTGTTCAACAAGATCGGGAACGACGCCGCGTAGATCACCAACGCAACCTTGGAGGTCTCCCCGATCCCCAAGATCAGAACAAAGACCGGCAGCAGCGCCAATGCGGCTGTGTTGCGGAAAAGCTCCAGGATCGGGTTGAGGAACTCCGCGACCGGCCGGTACCAGGCAATCGCCACCCCCAGCGGGATGCTGACCACGATCGCGACTGCCAGGCCGGCCAGGGCACGCGACAGGCTGGCCGAAACATGCTCGGCCAGTTGACCGTTGCCCAGCAACGTGAACCAGGCACCGGCCACCTCGGAGAACGGCGGCAGAAAGACCTTGTCCACCAGCCCGATCCGCGGTGCCACCTCCCACAGCGTCAGAAACGCGGCGACGACGACCGTGGGACGCAGCAGGCGCCAGGCCAGGGCAGGCAGGCGCGTTCCGCGGTGCTCGGGCTCCGGCGCGTCCCCCGGTGACTCGATCGCCTGCTCAATGGTTGCCGCGACCGGGGCCTCGGCGATGGCGCTAGACATGGTGAACCTCCTCGGACCGGGCGCGTTCGACCTCGTCGTGCAGAAGCGACCAGATGTGGTGACGCTGCGCCCGGAAGCCCTCGCTTGAGCGGATGTCCACACCGCTGCGGTCGATGTCGATGTCGACGATCTTCTTGACCCGGCCGGGTCGCGAAGTCAGCACCGCCACCCGCTGCCCCAGGTACAGCGCCTCGTCGATGCCGTGGGTGATGAACAAGATGGTCTTGCCGGTGGCCCGCCAGATCCTGAGCAGCTCGTCCTGAAGGGATTCGCGGGTTTGGGCATCCAGCGCGGCGAACGGCTCATCCATCAGCAGCACCTCGGGATCGAACGCCAGGCTGCGCGCGATCGCGACGCGCTGCTTCATGCCACCGGACAGCTCGTGCGGGTAGTGATCGGCAAAGCCATCGAGCCCGACCAGTTCAAGATACTCATCGGCCCGCCTGCGCCTCTCGGCCGCGGGCAATCCTTTTGCCTCCAGCCCGAATTCGATGTTCTTGCGGGCAGTGCGCCACGGCAACAACGCGTATTGCTGGAAGACGATGCCCCGATCCAGGCCGGGGCCGGTAACCGGCTTGCCGTCGAGCAGGATCTCCCCCGACGTCGGCTGGGTCAGCCCGCCCAGCAGATCCAGCAGGGTCGACTTACCGCAGCCGCTCGGCCCGACCAGTACCAGGAACTCTCCTGCCGCCAGGTCGATGCTGACGTCCCGGATCGCGGTGAAACGGGTCTTCTCGCCACGGACCGCGAACTGCTTGCCCACCCGGCGGAGGCTGAGCTTCGGCGGCACGCCCTGTTCTTGGATACTCACTTGTGCCCCAGCGCTTTCCCGTCCGGGCCGCTGCCATCGGGATAGGTTCCGTTGGCGTACGGGTTCAGGTCGTTGGTATAGAGGTCTTTCGCCTTCAACTGGCCTTCCTTCAGCTCGCCGTTGCGGGCCAGCCAGTCGATCCAGGTCTGCAGTTCACGTTCGTCGACCACGCCGCCGGGCACCGGAATACCTGAGCTGCGCCAGTACTCGATGGCCTTGGTGTCCTCATTGCGATGGCGTTTGTCGATGATCTCGCCGAACTTCGCCACCACCTCGTCCCGCGGGGTCACCTGCGTCCAGCGGATGGCACGCGCGGTGCCCTGGACGAAATCGGCCACGGCGCCGCGGTTCTTGGCCAGGAAGTCGTCACGCACCACATAGGTGCCGTAGCTGAACGCCCCGAACAGCGACTTGTCGGTGAACAGTGGCCTGATGCCGCCACGTTGCAGTGCGGATTCGCGGTAGATCTCGTTGAGCGCCGCGACGTCGATCTGCCCGTCTCGCAGCGCCTGCTCGGTGTTGATCGGCGGCACCACCGTGAGCGTCACGGTTTTGATCTCGTCCTGCGACAGTCCCTGCTGTGCCAACCACTCCCGGGTGAGGAACTCGTGGTGGGCGCCGAGGGTGTTCATCCCGACCTTCTTGCCGATCAGGTCGCGGGCCGAACGGATCGGACCGTTCTCGAGCACGTAGTAGCCGGTGTACTCGTCCTCGTCAGCACCGTAGGAGCTGAGCACCGAGGTGATCGGAGCACCGGCCGCATTGAGCTTGACCACGGCACCGTTGAAGGCCGAACCGAATTCGATGTCGCCCGTGGCCACCGACTGGATGTCCTGCGGCCCGCTGGTGGTGTTGCCGACCCAATCCAGTTTTATGTTCTTGAAATAGCCGAGTTCCTCTGCAAGCTCGTGGAATTCGACCTCACCGGTCCATCCCTGGTAGCGCAGCACGGTCTTGCCGTCTTCGGTGCGCGCCGACCCGCCCGACGAACCGCACGCGGTCAGTACCACCACGACTGCGCTGAGCATCGCAAGTACTGAACTGAATAGCCGCATGGCCGTTGTCCCCCATGGAGTCGCACTGATTCGGTGCGGCTCATGGTGGCAACAAAGTCAGGCCGAGTAACCCTTTAGCCTCGCCGAGAATCGAAAGGGTCTACGCCAGTGCGCCCGGACGCCTCAGACGCCGCCGAACTCCGGCTTCAGCACCGGGGCGAGCGCCGAGAGGGGGATGTGGGCCTGCACGGTGCCGCCGTCCATCGACCACTGCATCCGGCCCGGGGTGAAATCGATCGGCGAGTCGCGACCGACGGGGTAGTCCGGCATGTAGAGGATCAACTCGTCGTGCGTCAGGGCCCAGGCCTTGTACCCGCCCGAGTACACCTTGTCGGGTGTCCAGCGGTCCGGGGTGAACGGATAGGTGCCGGGCTGGTGTGGCGGCGGCGCAGCGTCGAGGGCGGCCACGATGAACGGCTCGCCCAGGCGCGGGATCTCGGCCCGATGATCGACGCCCGCTTTGAACAGGTCGGCCAGCTGCAACTGCCGGCCACCGGCGAATGTGAAGGTGCGGTAGGCATCACTCACGATCGGCGCGTTCGGGTGGGAAAGGGCGTCGGTACCGAACGTGGCCGAGTACATCTCGTGGAATACGGCACTCACCGCGCCACCATGCTGAAAGATCTCGAACTGCTCTTCGCCGAAGCTGTCGGCGGCCATGTTCTGCGCGGCGTTGCGCCAGTTGTTCATCAGGTTGGTCAGGTACTGCCGGATGACGGGGTTCTCCACCAGATCGCCGGGCAGCGCCATCGTGATGTCGCGGACCGCTTTTCGATCCGAGGTCACCGACGTGCGGCAGGCCTGCCCGTCCCACTGCCCGGCCAGTTCGTCACAGAACGAGGCCGCCGACGCCGAGGCGATCGGGGCGGTCGTGATGGCAACAACCGCGCCGGCCGCCACGGCCGCCGCGCAGATCAGCTTGCCGATGCGCATCATAGGCCGCCTCAGGCGAGTTCCACTTTGCTTGCGCGCCATTGCCCGTCGACCTTCTCCATCGTCATCTTGATGCGGCTACGGTCGATCCGCGGGTCGGGAACGCTGGTGTTGGACACCGACTGGTCGACAAACAACAACACCACGACCTTGTCCTTGCTTGCCGACTGCACGGCCGACTCCACCACCACGCCATGCGCGGAGGCCTTGTTGTCGATCAGCAACTGGCGCAGCTGCATGCTCGACTGCGAGTACATGTCCTTGAACTCACCAGTGGCCCCTGCCAGTACCTGGTTGAAGTTCTCGTCGACCTTGTTGGAATCGATACTCGTCAGGATCTGGGCGTAACTCACCGCAGCATCCTGGGCCTGCTTGCCGGCCTGAGCCACCTGGTGGGCTTGCCATGCCTGCCATCCGAGGAAACCCGAAAGCGCCAAGACAGCGACGAACACCACCGCGAGGGCACCGATGAGCACCCGCCGGCCCCATCCCGGCTTCTCGGCCTCCGTCTCTTCATCAGCCGCTGACTCATCTTCGGCGTCCGTCTCGTCGGCATCCGTCTTGTCAGCGCCGGACTCGTCCTTGTCCTCGGTCTCCGACCCGGCCTCCGCGGTCTCCTCGACACCGATCGCGTCGTCGACGGTTTCGTTCTGCTCGTCGTCGGTCTTCTTGTCGGTAGTCACGGTCACCATCATCTCCTTCTGGTGAGGTTGGGCCGATCAGCGCGGCGGTTCGATCGGCAACGTCGGTCCACCGTACGGTGTCGGAATGGTGTAGCGACCCCGCGGTGTCGGGTCGGTGGTGCGCCCCAGATCAGCCCCCGGCGGTGGGCCCGCAGTATCGTCACCGGCCGGGCGCGGCGCGTTCTTGGCGCCACGGACCAGCACCCCGGGATGGTCATCGCGGCAATAGGTGTACATGTAGGGCTCGGGATAATCCGCGGCCGCCGGTGGCCGGCGCGGGGTCCCGTAGTCACAGGTATAGCGCGGATAGATGTCCGCGGTGACCCACAGCCCGTTGTCGTGCATGACGCTGCCCAGCGCATCGAGCACCGAGGTGCGGTAATTCGGGAACAGCGCATTCAGCGCAGGCACCCGCAGATACAGCAATTGCGATGTGCTGGCCAGACTTCCGAGCAACTGCACCATGGTGTCGGAGTTGTCGGCGAACAGGTTGTCCACGGAGTTCAGTGCGCCGGGGGTCTGATTGGTGAGGCGGCGGAAGCCTTCCCGCATCTTGTTCACCCCGTCGAATGTCGAGCTGAGGTTGTCCGAGGCCACCGCGATACCGGCATTCTTGTCCGCTGCCAGGTTGAACACCACGCGGCTGTTCCGCAGGACGCTCACCGTCTCGGGCAGCACCGAGTCCAGTGTCGACAGCAGGAACGTGCCCCCGTCGATGACATCTTTGAGCTTGCCCGGGCCGGCTTGCGACATGCTCAGTTCCTTGCGGATCACCTTGAGCTTCTCGACATCGACCTGGGCCAGCGCGCCGTCCGCGTCGGCGAGCAACTGGGCCAGGCTCACCGGCACCGTGGCCTTACCCGGGCCGATCACGCTGCCGTCGGTCAGGAACGGGCCGTCGGCCGAGTCCGCCACGAAGTCGATGTACTGCTCACCTGCCGGGGAAAGCCCGGACACCCGCACGTCGCTGGACTTCGGAATCGACACCGCCGAACTCACGTTCACCACGGCCCGGACCCCAGAAGGCGTGATGTTGAGCCGTTCCACCCGCCCGACCCGGACGCCGCGCAACGTGACGTCCTGATTCGGCAGCAGGCCTGCCGATTCGGGCAAATCGATGGTGATGCGGTAGCTGGAATCGAACGGCTTGATCCGCAGCGCCCCGATCATCAGGTAGGCGCTGGCCACGACCAGGGTCATCACCAGCGCGCCGGCCGAGAGCCAGGCGCGACGCCGGTACCCGGTCCGGACCACCCGGACCAAGAAATCCGCGAGTGCGTTGATCATTGCGGTACCTCCGCGGGGGCCGGGGCCGGCGCTGGGG